>JAYSZD010000783.1:0-1287 GCA_043738185.1 Hymenobacter sp.
CAAAGAACGTGAACGGACAGTTTTACCTTGGCGTCACCCTAGCCCGCACCGGTGCCAAGGAAGCTGCCAAGGTGGCTTTCCTCACTGCCAAAAGCCTGAGCCCCGACCCGGCTCTGGCTGCTTCGGTAGACGAAGAAGTAGCCAAATTGAAATAGTAGTCAGGCGTTCATTAGCAGTTACTACTTAGTTTTAACTGCAATTCGGTGAGTCTGACAACTGAAATCAAGGACTAACAACTAAACATCACCAACTTAACCCCCAAGCATCATGCCCTGCGGTAAAAAAAGAAAGCGTCATAAAATTGCTACTCACAAGCGCAAGAAGCGCCTGCGCAAGAACCGCCACAAGAAGAAGTAAGCCTCACGGGGCGTAGCGGTGGCCGGCAGTTTTCCTAACGGGAAAGGAGCCAGTCGTCTATCTCTCACGTAGCCTCCTGAGTGTGGCCGCGTTGGGTGCTTTTCCCGTGGCTCGCGAGGGAAGCCAGAACTATCGGTTCTGGCTTCCCTTTGCCGGTTTCGGGGTAGTGCTGCGGTTGTATTTGGGCTGGTTACTTTAATTAAATCAAGGCTTTGAGTAATGAATTAGTCATTAATTCTACTCAGGAAGGCGAGCGAATTGCGTTGTTGCAGGACAAGCGGTTGATTGAATACCACTTCGACCGCAACGACACTAATTACTCCGTAGGCGACATCTTCCTGGGCACCGTGAAAAAGGTGATGCCCGGCTTGAACGCGGCATTTGTAGACATTGGCTACGAGAAGGACGCGTTTTTGCATTACGGCGACCTTGGTGAGCAGTATAACTCCTTCACCAAGTGGGTTCGGACGGTACAGAGCGGTCGGGCCGGCGTGGCAGGTCTGGAGAACTTCACGTTTGAGCCACCCCTCGAAAAAGTGGGTAAGGCAGAGAGCGTATTCAAAAAAGGGCAGCAGTTGGTGGTGCAAATCATCAAGGAACCCATTTCGACCAAAGGACCCCGCGTAAGCACCGACATTTCGATGGCCGGCCGCTACCTCGTGCTGATGCCGTTTTCGAATACCATCAGCGTTAGCAAGAAAATAGTGAGTAAGGCGGAACGTGACCGTCTTAAGCGCCTCATTGCCAGTATTAAACCCGTTAACTTCGGTGTCATCATCCGCACCGTGGCGGAGGGGCGCGAGGTGGCCGAGCTGGACAAGGACATGCAGGACATGGTGGCCAAGTGGGAGCAGCTTTACAGCACGCTGCGCACGGCTAAACCGAACGACAAAGTACTGGGCGAGTTGGGCCGCACTTCGTCGATGCTCC
>JAYSZD010000784.1:0-8092 GCA_043738185.1 Hymenobacter sp.
GGAGAAATCCGACGACTTCACCGGGACGTTTGAATTTAAGCCGCTCGAGAAGGGCTACGGCGTCACCATCGGCAATGCGCTGCGTCGCATTCTGTTGTCATCGCTGGAGGGTTTCGCCATCACGTCGGTGCGCACGAATAGCGTGCTGCACGAATTTTCGACCATTGAGGGTGTGATTGAGGACATGTCCGAAATCATCCTGAACCTGAAGATGGTCCGCTTCAAGAAAGTTAGCGATGCCATCTCGGACAAGATTACGGTGCGTGTGAAAGGTCAGGAGACCTTTTCGGGTGCCGATATCGCCAAGTTCGCTAGCGGTTTTGAGGTATTGAACCCTGACCATGTAATTGCGCATCTGGACCCTAGCACCGAGCTGGAGTTTGAGCTGACGATTGCTCGTGGCCGTGGCTACGTACCCGCTGATGAGAATAAGCCAACTGACCAGGTTTTCGGTCAGATTGCAATCGATGCTATCTACACGCCCATCAAAAACGTGAAGTATAGCATTGAAAATACCCGCGTGGAGCAGAAAACGGACTATGAGAAGCTCGTTATCGAGATTCAGACCGACGGTTCGATTCATCCGGAAGAAGCACTGAAGGGTGCGGCCAATATTCTCATTCAGCACTTCATGCTGTTTTCGGATAACACGATGACCCTTGAGGGTCCGCGTGTGACGGAAGACGAGCCGATTGATGAGGAAACCATGCAGATGCGCAAGATGCTCAAAACTCCTCTGGAGGATATGGAGCTCAGCGTACGTGCCAAAAACTGCCTCAAGGCAGCTGACATCAAAACGATGGGCGAACTGGTGACTCTTGAAATCGCAGATATGATGAAGTTCCGCAACTTCGGTAAAAAGAGCCTTACCGAACTAGAAAACCTCGTTGAAGAGCGTGGTTTGGAGTTCGGGATGGATTTGGGCAAGTATCGCCTTGAAGAAGATTAGTTGTTCTAATGTGGAGATTTAAAGGTGAAAATGCGAGCTTCGCCGCTCAATTTTCACCTTTAAATCTCCACATTTTTTTAAATTCATTTCTCACATTTATTAACAGTGCGCCCCAGGGGCAGCGGTTCTAATGAGGCTTCGGCCCGCCGTGGTCGCCGCCCGCAAGCGCACACTTTTTCAAACGTCCAATGAGACACGGAAGAAAAATCAACCACCTGGGCCGGACTACCGCCCACCGTCACGCGATGCTGTCGAACATGGCTTCGTCGCTCATCCTGCACAAGCGCATCACGACTACGGTTGCCAAAGCCAAAGCCCTGCGCAAGTACGTGGAGCCGATGCTGACCAAGTCGAAGGAAGACACCACGCACTCGCGTCGCATGGTGTTCGCCGCATTGCAGGATAAGGAATCCATTAAGGAACTGTTCGGTAACATTTCGAGCAAAATTGCTACCCGTCCCGGTGGCTACACCCGCATTATTAAGCTGAGCGATACCCGCTTGGGTGACAATGCTGAGTTATGCATCATCGAGCTGGTTGACTTCAACGAGACGCTGCTGGAAGCTAAATCGGCTGCTGCTGAGAAGTCGACTACTACCCGCCGTTCGCGCAGCCGTGGTGGTAAGAAGGCTACGACTGACGAAGCTGCTACTTCGGCTACCGAAGTGAAAGGCGAAGCAGTTGCTCCTAACGCAGTAGTTGAGCAGTCGGCTCCGGCTGATACCGCTACTGAAACGGTTAAGGATGGCGAGAGCCGCGAAGAGGCTAAAGCTGACGAGGCTGGTGCTTAATTCGTAGCAATTGCTACTAAGCTGGAAGGGACGCTCCGTGAGGGGTGTCCCTTTTTTTGTGTCTACCTCACCCCCGGCCCCTCTCCTCTGGGAGAAGGGAGCCTAACGACTTGGCTGCGTAGCGTAGGGGCGGGGCTTGCCCCCACCCGGCGTTGAGAGGTGTTGGTGGTGTACTGGGCGACCGGGCGTGCGGGGGAAAGCACCGCCTTTGCGTCGTTTAAACTGCATCCCTGCCGCGAAGTGGCCTGCAATTCGCGGTTAGTTTGCTCGGGTTCGTGGGAGTTTTCGGCTGGTTGGAGAGAATGGAGGTGTTTTGGCGGGGCGGTGGGGGGTGTTTTGGGAGTCTTTTAACCAAATCGCTGATGCTATGAAAGCCTGCTTTACTTTTTTGATTTTGTTGTTTGCGCTGGGGGCGCTGCCTGGGGCAGCAGACGACTGTGGCGAGGAGGGTGCTGGACGCGAAGCAAAGCGCGGTGTTGTATGCGACGGTAGTGCTGCTGGCCAGCAAGCACTACGTCGACGTGCAGCGCCGCCTGCTGCAAACCCAAAAGGCCCGGACTGAATGCGAACTGCGCAACCTTAAAGCCCAGATTGACCCGCACTTTATCTTCAACAACCTCAACGTGCTGCGTGGCCTCATTCAGCAAGACCCCGCCGGGGCCAACGAGTGTTTGGGCTGCTTTGCCAACCTTGGCGAACGCTACCGCCCGCTGATGGGGTAGGAAATCCGCGTGCGCGACACGGCCACTACGTTTGCCGTGGCCGTGCCCCTGGTGGCGTTGGTCCGTCGCTCGGCCGCTTTCGCGCCCTTCGTGTAACGCATGTGCTACGAGTTAATTACCAGATGAACATCCTGATTCTGGAAGATGAAGGGCTGGCGGCTGCCGCGCCGCCCATGACGCGCAGCCTGGACAAAGTCCTGGTCTGGCTGGGCGCCAATGCCATGCCCGACCTGATTTTCTCCGATATTGAGCTTCTGGATGGCAATGTGTTTTCGCTGTGCGAGCAGTTTCGAGTAACGTGCCCGGTGATTTTCACCACGGCCTACGACCAGTTCTTGCTGCCCGCGTTTCGCGGAAACGGTATTGCGTACTTGCTCAAGCCCTTCAGCTACGAGCAGTTTTGCGAGGCCCTGGACAAGTACCACCTGCTACAAGGCATCCGCGCCGCCGCCGTCCCAGCCGAGACCGCAGGTGCTGCGCGAGCTGAGCGCGGCCCTGCGCCACCACGGCCAGTCGCGGTACAAGCAACGCTTTTCGGTGCGCATGCGCACGGACTTCCACCTGCTGCTGACCGACGAAGGCGTGACCTTTGCCGTAGATGGCGTCGGGCAGTGCTACCCGCTCACCGGCCGCCTCGCGGAGCTGGAGCGTCAGCTCGACCAGGCCCGGTTTGGCCGCCTGAACCACTCGGAACTGGTTAATACTGTCTTTGTGGAGAAAATGGAGCCCTATCTCAACAACCGCTTGGCCGTGAAGCTGCGCGTGAAGCCCGAAGTGGTGCTCAACATCAGCGCCGCCCAAACGCCTGATTTCCGCCGCTGGCTTGAAGGTTGGGGGGGCATTGTGCTTATGCCGGTTGATTCCCGTAGGTTTGTGGGAACGTAAACTGATTTAAAAACCGAGACGCTATGAGCTTCATTTCGCAGATTCACGCCCGCCAGATTTTTGATTCCCGGGGCAATCCCACCGTGGAGGTTGATGTAACGCTCGATTCGGGCGTGATGGGCCGCGCCGCCGTGCCCTCCGGCGCCAGCACCGGCAAGCACGAGGCCGTGGAAATGCGCGACGACGACAACGCCCAATACATGGGCAAAGGCGTGCTGAAAGCCGTGGACAACGTGAACAGCCGCATTGCCGAGGAACTGGTGGGCTTTTCGGTGTACGAGCAGGCGCTGCTCGACCAGATTATGCTGGAAATGGACGGCACGCCCAACAAGGCCAACCTGGGGGCCAACGCCATTCTGGGCGTGAGCCTGGCCGCTGCTCGCGCCGCTGCCCTGGATGCCAACATGCCGCTCTACCGCTACGTGGGCGGCGTGGGCGCGTCCACCATGCCCGTGCCGATGATGAACATCCTGAACGGAGGTTCGCATGCCGACAACTCGATTGACTTCCAGGAATTTATGATTATGCCCGTGGGCGCGTCGTCCTTCACGGAGGCTATGCGCTGGGGCTCGGAGATTTTTCACACCCTGAAAGGCGTGTTGAAGAAGCAGGGACTGAGTACCAACGTGGGCGATGAGGGCGGCTTTGCGCCCAACATCAAATCGAACGAAGAAGCCATTAAAGTAGTGCTACAGGCCATTGAGGTGGCCGGCTACCGCCCTGGCGAGGACGTGATGATTGCCATGGACGCCGCGGTGTCGGAGTTCTACTCCGACGGCATGTACCACTTCAAGAAGAGCACCGGCGACAAGCTGACCTCCTCGCAGATGGCCGACTACTGGGCCGATTGGGTGAGCAAATACCCCATCATCAGCATCGAGGACGGCATGGACGAGGACGACTGGGCCGGCTGGAAGCTGCATACCGAAAGCCTGGGCAACAAAATCCAGCTGGTGGGCGACGACCTGTTTGTGACCAACGTGGACCGTTTGCAGCGCGGCATCGACGAGAATATTGCCAACGCCATTCTCATCAAAGTGAACCAAATTGGCACGCTCACCGAAACCATCGCGGCCGTAAACCTGGGCCGCCGCAACGGCTACAAGAGCATTATGAGCCACCGCTCGGGCGAGACGGAGGACAGCACCATTGCTGACCTGGCCGTAGCCCTGAACACCGGTCAGATTAAAACCGGCTCGATTTCGCGCTCCGACCGGATGGCCAAGTACAACCAGCTGCTCCGCATTGAGGAAGAGCTGGGCGAAACGGCTTACTTCCCCGGTCGCAAAATGTAAATTGTAGCGTTCGTAACTGCCAAACGGCCGATTTAGCAAGAGCTGAATCGGCCGTTTGTATTACTTTTACCCTGATGCAATTACCTCCTTTTGTTAGCCCGGTTCTGCGCGTAGCCCGCAGCTTTTATTTCCTCACCGGAGCAAGTTTTCTGGTGTGGATGCTGGTGTTCGATGCCAACGACCTGAGCAAGCAATTTGACATCTACCAGAAGTGGAAGGAGCTGCGCGACGAGAAGCAGTACTACCTCGACAACATAGAGATAGTAAAGCGCGAGCGCGCCGAGCTAATGAGCTCACCGGCGCTGCTGGAGAAGTTCGCGCGGGAGCGCTACCTGATGAAGCGGCCCGGCGAGGACGTATTTGTGCTGGTACCAGCAACCGAGGAATAGAGTGTGAAACGCTTTTCTGAGCAAATGTTCTCCGACGGCCGTTTTCGCAACGGTTCTATTTTACTTAATTCACCCCGGCCTTTCCTTGTAGCTACCGCCATATGAAACACATTTACCCGGCCGGCTCGCGGCTGTTTTTGGGAGTTTTGATTTGGTTGGTCGGCATGGGAATGACAGCGCCAGTGGCCTTGCGTGCTCAAACCTACCTGCTGCCGGGCACCGGCACCAGCGTGGTAACTGCCTGTGATGGTACACTCTACGATAACGGCGGCCCCAACGGCCCGTACGCGCCCTACGCCAGCGGCTCAATAACCGTGCTACCAGCCGTTGCCGGCAATAAGGTCAGGCTGGCGTTCACGTCAGTGGCGCTGGAAAGCGGCTACGACAACCTGTACATCTACGACGGCCCCAGCACCAGCGCGCCCCTGCTTGGTACCTACGGCTCCGGCAACCAGCCCGGCACCGTGTACGGGACTTCCGCCTCGGGCGCGCTTACGGTGCGCCTGACGTCCGACAGCTCGGTGGAGCTCGATGGCTTCGCGGCCACAATCGGGTGCGTGCAAACCATTCCGCCCCAGGCCCAGCCCGACCTAACCGTGCAAGGGGCGGCGGTGTCACCGGGTAGCGTGGTGGCCGGGGGGCAGCTTACGGCCACCTGCAGTATCTATAACCTTTCGGGGGCGCAGGCTGGTAGCAGCCCCATTGGCTACTACCTCTCCCGCGATGCGCAATTGGATGCCGGTGACCAGCTGCTGAGCAGCGAGCAGGGCTATCCGCTGGCGGCGGGCCAATACGCTTCGCGCTACGACATTTTTACGTTGCCCGGCAGCACTGCCCCCGGCAGCTATTACGTGTTGTTCGTGGCCGACCCGCTGAATCAAATTGGCGAAAGCAACGAAACCAACAACGTATCAGCCACCACGCTGACGGTGACGCCGCCCAGCGTTGACTTGGTGACGCGTCAGGGCGCGGTTTCGCCGCTCAACCCGGCGGCGGGTTCCCTACTCGACATGTCCTGCTACGTTGCCAACCAGGGCAATTCCTTAGCCAGCAGTAGCAATGTGGCTTTCTATTTCTCGCGCGACGCCACGCTCGACGCCAGCGACCGGCTCCTGACATCGCAGTTCGGTGGCCAGCTTTGGCCAGCTTACCCGGAACAGCGCTACGGCTCGGCAGCGGTGCCCGCCGGCACGGCGCCGGGCAGCTATTACATTCTGTTCGTAGTTGATTACCAGAATCAGGTAAGTGAAACCAACGAGGCCAACAACGTGTCGGCGGTCAGCCTGACCGTGGCTCCGCCCGGTGTCGATTTGGTAGTTCAGTACGAAGAACGGTGGCCCAATACGGTGGTGGCCGGCCAGCAGATTCAGGTAAGCGCCTCGTTGGTAAATGAGGGCAACACTGCGGCAGCTTCGGCTTCTATGAGCTTTTATTTTTCGACGAACCAAACTTTTGACGCCGGCGACGTGCTGTTGGGTGTTGGCAATACCGGGGCCCTCGCTCCTTACCAATCTAATTACAGCACGGCCTATCCGGTGGTGCCTGCGGGCCGGGCGCCAGGCACGTACTACGTGCTGTTTGTGGCCGACCCGCAGAACCGGGTAGTGGAAACCAACGAAACCAATAACGTGCGCAGTCTGCCCCTCACAGTGGTGCCGCCAACCATTGATTTGGTAATCCAAAGCGCCTCTCTCAGCACAACTTCGGTGGCCGCGGGTGGGGCGGTTGGGGCCTATTGCTACCTTTATAACCAAGGCAACGCGCCGGCTAATCCGGCCACGGTGGGCTATTTCCTGTCCAGAGACGCGGTTTTGGACGCCACCGACGTACTGCTTAACACCAGCAGCGGGCCGCTAGCCGGCGGTGGTTACATCTCGCCCTACACGAACCTGACGGTGCCGACGGGTACGGCGGTGGGTACGTACTACGTGCTGTTTGTGGCCGACTATCTCAATCAGGTAGCTGAAACTAGCGAAACCAACAACCTGAGCAGTGTGGGGCTGCAAGTGTTGGCGCCGGGCATCGACCTCATGTTTCCGCAGGCCCCCTCATTTTCTAATAACACGGCTTCCGGTAACATTCTATATACCAGTCACTACGTGCAGAACCTGGGCAATATTATTGCGCCCAGCAGCGCGGTGGCTATATATCTATCGACCAACCAAGTCCTCGATGCCGGCGACGTGCTGCTGCTGACCAGCCCAGGCGGCCCGGTGTCGCCCCAGCAGTATTACGAGCGCTACGATGCCCCGGTATTGCCCGCTGGCACGGCGCCCGGCAACTATTACGTGTTGTTCGTGCTCGACCCGCAAAATGTGGTGGCCGAAACTAACGAAAACAACAACCTGATGGCACAGCCCCTGCGGGTGGTAGCCCCGGAAGTAGACCTAACTATCAGGCAGGCTAATGTGAACTCGCAGGCACCAGTGCCGGGCAGTACCGTCTACGTCAACTGCTTTGTTCAAAACCAAGGCAATGCCCTGGCGACCAGCAGCACGGTGGGCTACTACCTTTCGACCAACCCCACTTGGGAAGCCACCGACCTGCTGCTCTCAACCATTGCGGGCGGGCCCCTGGCGGCCGGCCAAAGCAACTCCCAATACCGCAACCCTGGCCTGATGGTGCCCGCCAGCGTAGTTCCTGGCAGCTACTACGTGCTGTTTGTGGCCGACCCGCTGAATGCCGTGGCCGAAAGCAATGAAACCAACAATGTAACCGCGGCCGCGCTGCAAGTGGCCACGCCGGGCATCGATTTGCGGATTTGGCAGCCTTTGAACAGCTCAGGTAACGTCAACTCCGGCTTTCCCCTGTCAGTTAGGTGCTTTGTTGAGAATATCGGCAATGCTACGTCCGCCAGCAGCGCGGTGGGCTTTTACCTGGGCACCGGCCCGGTGCGCACCGCCGCCGATGTGCTGCTGGGCACTACCCTTGGCAACGCCTTAGTAGCCAACGCAAGTGCCGTGCGCACGGCCAACGTCCTGATTCCGGCGGGCACCTCAGCCGGCAGCTACTACCTGCACTTCGAAGCCGACCCCTTGGGCGTGGTGGCCGAAACCAACGA
>JAYSZD010000785.1:0-3147 GCA_043738185.1 Hymenobacter sp.
CACAAAGCGAGAACCTGCCGCTTATTCTTCGGCCCTCCACTGCCGCTTTCGCAGCAGCGGCAGCCCGCGGCAGGACAGCGGCCGGGCCAGCCAGCGCACCGAATCGGGGCCGCCGATAGTGCCGCGCAAGTGCAGCCGCCAGCCCTGGCAGAGCCCCAAACACAGCTTCACCTAAATAGCAAACCAACTGTTCAAGGCCAGCACATTAGACAACAGCGCCAGCGCCAGCAGGCCGCCCAAGAGCCGAGTGCGCCCCCACAACAGCAGCAATAGCAGCCCCTCGTTAGCCCCGCAAACCCGATAGTTCGCACTATCGGGTTTGCGCTACTTCTTTCAGTGCGGCCACCATCACGGGCCACGAAAACTGTTTTTTTTCTTCCCGTACGCCCGCCGCAAAAGCATCTTCCCGCTTCTCGGCATAGAAATCCACAAGGGCGTCGGCGATGGCGGCGGCGGTGGGCGGCACCACATAGCCCACGATGCCGTCGGGAATAAGTTCGGCCAGACCGCCCACGTCGGTCACGAGCATGGGCCGCTCAAAATGATACGCTATTTGCGATACGCCGCTCTGGGTGGCGTTTTTGTAGGGCTGCACGATGAGGTCGGCCGCGCAGAAATAATCCACTACCTTTTCATTGGGAATAAAGTCGGTGGCTCTGATTATTCTATCTTCTAATTTATAACGTTCAATTAATTCCTCATAAGGGGCGGCCGGCTCATAAAATTCGCCCGCGATAACTAATTTAACTGGCAGGGCGGCTATTCGTTCGTCGGCAAATGCAGCCAACATTATATCCAATCCTTTGTAGGCTCGAATAAACCCAAAGAAGAGTAAATAACCGGTCGTGTCGGATAAATTCAATGCTTCCAGGGCCGCGCTCTTGGTCTTTATCGGACCAAAATTATCGTAGAGCGGGTGCGGCCGGTACAGCGCCGGCTTTTTGCCGAAACCAAGCCGCTGCAAGTCCTCCAGCACCGCGCGGCTCATGGTTACGAATCCATCGCAGGCACTCAGGAAATAGCGCGTTAGCGGCCCGTCGCCCGGCCGCGCCTCGTGCGGAATCGCATTGTCGGTGATGGCTACCACGCGGGTGTGCCCGTTGCCACGCACCAGCCGCGCCACCGTGCCCAGCGCCGGCCCCATAAACGGCAGCCAGAACCGGAAAACCACCAAATCAGGCTTTTCCTGCCGCAGTTTTCGGCCCACTTTCAACCAGCTCAGCGGGTTCACCGAATTCAGGCTCACCTCAATATCCAAATCGGCCGGCCCCGCCTCAGTACTGAATTGCGTCTGCCCTGGAAACAAAAAGTCCGGGTATTGCAGCGAAAACGTGACGATGCGCACCGCATCGCCCGCCTCTCGAAATGCCCGCGCCAACCGCTCGTTGTACGTTGCCAGCCCGCCCCGTAACGGATACGCCGGCCCGATGATTACGACTGTCATTCAGCTATTCGCGCAAATTAATTGTAATTGACTGAACCTAATTCAGTCTTTCCCTAATTAAATAGTCATCGCGCTTTGGCCCGTTCAGCTGAATCATCTCGCCCAGAAAACCGGCCACAAACAGCAGCACGCCCACAATTACGGCCGTCAGGGCCAGGAAGAACAGGGGCTGCTCGGTCACCTGCCGCGCTTTTAGGTTGTGCAGCGACAGCCACACTTTCTCGCCCGTCAGCCACAGCGTAATTAAGAGCCCGACCAGAAACGAGAGCGTACCCAGCGTGCCAAAAAAGTGCATCGGAGCCCGCCGAAAGCGCCCCACGAAGGTGATGCTTATTAAATCGAGAAAGCCGAAAATAAACCGCTCCAGCCCGAATTTGGTCACGCCGTATTTGCGCTCCTGGTGCTGCACTACTTTCTCGCCGATGCGCCGGAAGCCGTTCCACTTCGCGATGACCGGAATGTAGCGGTGCATTTCGCCGTACACCTCAATGCTTTTTATTACGCGCTGGTCATACGCTTTCAGACCGCAGTTGAAATCATGCAGCCGAATGCCTGAAATCCAACGCGTCGCGCCATTGAAAAGCTTGGTCGGAATGGTTTTCGACAACGGGTCGTAGCGTTTCTGTTTCCAACCGCTCACAAGGTCAAACTTGTCCTCCGTAATCATCCGGTAGAGTTCGGGCAGCTCGTCGGGCGAGTCCTGCAAGTCGGCATCCATCGTAAAAACCACCCGACCGCGGGCCGCCTCGAAGCCCACATTCAGCCCCGCCGATTTGCCGTAATTCCGGTTGAAACGAATGCCGCGTATTGCCTCATCAGTTGTCGCCAGCGCTTGGATAACTTCCCACGAATCATCCGTGGAGCCGTCGTCAATCAACAGCACCTCGTAGCTTAGCGCCCGGGGTTGTAGCACACGCGCAATCCACCGCGTGAGCTCGGGCAGCGACTCCGCCTCGTTGAGCAACGGAATAACGATGGAAATTTCCACCGGAAAAATAGCGAATGATTTATTCAAATTCGGGTTTCGAATGCTTCATGAATGCCGAGATAATCAGCGACAACACAACGCCCATAATAATACTGGTCAGCAACACGATAATCATCATCATGGGTCCGTTCATAAACTTACCAGCCATGGCCATACCCTGGTCAATTTGCTCATCCGACATGCCGCCCCCGGCTTCCATATCGGCCCGCGCCTTGTCCATCATTCGCCCCACCGCGTCGGGGTCAATCATATTCAGGTACACGTAGGAAAAAATAGCGCTTAGCACGCCTACAACGGCCGAAACCATTGTTCCAATGCCTACACCCTGGCCAAAGCCCATGAAACCGTGATTGTTATCTTTAAAGTGGCGCATCGCCAGCACGATTCCCGCAATCAAGACAACAAAAGTAACGAAACGCAATGGGCTCTGCTCCATGCTGGTCGCAAACAGGCCGAACGAAATAATAACACTGATTAGCCCGGTTAGCAGGCCATAGCGCAAGCCCACCGAAGTAGCCGATACAGGAGTAGTAGTTGTTTCCATTTAGGTGAAGCGTGAAAAGGGTGAATTAAAAGAAGGCGAAAGTTAAACCGAATTATTCGCGTAAAAATATACCGCTGGGCACCGCCAGAGCCAGCCCCATTAGTAGTAGTTGCGTAAAGTTGCTGATTGCCATATCCCCAACCGATAAATCGGCGACGCGCTGGACCTGCT
>JAYSZD010000786.1:0-3145 GCA_043738185.1 Hymenobacter sp.
GAGTTCGGCATTTACCCGCTCAAGTACTTTTTCTCCGAAGGCATTGCCACCGACTCGGGCGAGGACGCCAGCAGCCGCGAGGTGAAAAGCATTCTGAAAGACCTCATCGGCAACGAGAGCAAGGAGCGGCCGCTAAGCGACGACAAGCTGGAAAAAATGCTCAACGCCCGCGGCTACAATATTGCCCGCCGCACCGTGGCCAAGTACCGCGAGCAGCTCAATATTCCGGTGGCCCGGCTGCGCAAGGAGCTGTAAATCCATTCACCCATTATCACTTGACATTTAACAGCGGTACGATAGGGCCACGGCGCGAAAGCCACTTTATCTTTGGTAGATTGCCGTTGAGGCGATTATTCATTTCGACTGCCTGCCCGCTATTAAGAGTTAAGTGATACGTGTTAAATGATAAACAACTCCCTGCCGACTGACCTGGCCGAACTGCACGCCCTGCTCGTGGCGGAACGCGCCCGATGTCAGCAGGCCGAAGCCGATTTGGCCGGCCTGCGTGTCCTAAGCCGCATTCCTGAGCTCAACCCCAACCCCGTCATGCGGCTGAGCGGTACCGGGGAATTGTTGTATGCCAACGCGGCGGCGGCCATACTGGCTAATGAGCTGCGTGCGACGGGTCCGTCGCGGGTGCGGCCACAGCTCATGCAGGCCGCCGCGCAAACCCTGCGCACGGGCGAGCCGCTGGAGCGCGAGCTCCAGGCCAACGGCCAGCATTTTCTGCTGTTCGCGGTGCCGGTGGAGGGTTTCGCCATGCTCTACCTCACCAACGTGACGGCCCGGCGCCAGGCCGAGCAGGAAATGCTGGACCAGCGTGTGTTTTACGAGACCATTCTGGCTCACGTGCCGGCCGTGGTAACGGTGCTCGATGCGGACCAGCGCTACCGCTACCTGAACCCTTATTCGGAGCGCGACGCGGCCAAGCGCCAAGCCCGCGTGGGCCTGAACTTTGCCGAGCACAGCGCTGCCGTGGGGCTGCCGCCCGAGCTGGGCGTACGTCGGCGCCGCTTGTTCGACCGTGCCGTTACCACGCGCCAGATGGTGAGCTGGGAAGAACAATGGCCCGCCGCCAATGGCGAAACCGCGGCTTACTGGCAGTGCTACTACCAGCCGATATTTGGTCCCGACGGGGGCTTGCGCGAGGTGATGTGCTACTGCCTCGACAACACCGTACGGCGGCTGGCCGAGGCGCGCTCCCGCCAAAGCGACGCCCAGGTGCTGGCCCAGCAAACCTTTACCCAGCTCATTCTCGACCTCAACCCCAATCTAATTTGGGTGCGTGATGCCATGGGCAATAACATGTTTGAGAATGCTCAGATGAAGGACTTTGGCACCTTGGTGAGCAACCTGGCTGGCACGCTCACTCCGGAAGCGGCCTTGAGTAAGGAAGAGATTCAGGCTGCCGTGCAGGCCGACCAGCAGGTGCTAAAGACCAGGCGGGCCCTGACCACGCAAAACTCCATAATGCTGGCCAATGGCGAGGAGCGGTGGTTCCAGAGCGTGCGCTGCCCGCTGGTGCTGGCCGACGGCACGGCCCAGGTGCTGGGCGTGAGTACCGACATTACGGACCTTAAAAAAGCCCAGCAGGCAGCAGAAGCTTCGGCCACGGCCCGCGAAAACTTCCTGGCTAACATGAGCCACGAAATCCGCACCCCGCTCAACGGCGTGCTGGGCATGACCAGCCTGCTGGCCAAAACCGGCCTCAGTGAGCAGCAGCTCAACTACACCACCATCATCCAGCACTCCGGCCGGCACTTGCTCAACGTGGTGAACGACGTGCTCGACATGGCCAAAATCACTTCCGGCAAGCTGGATTTGGAGCAGGCCGCCTTCAATATTTGTGATTCGATGGGCCACGCCGCCCAACCCCTGATGATGCAGGCCCAGGAAAAGGGCATCCGGGTGGTGGGCACGATGCTGCGCGATTCCTGCCCGTTCCCCTGGGTGGTCGGCGACTCGTACCGCCTCAATCAGATTATAATTAACCTGCTTTCGAACGCCATTAAATTCACGCCGGCGGGCGGCACAGTGGCAATGGGCGGCTATTTCGTAAGCGAAACCGAAGACACGCTCACCACCGAATTCCGGGTCACGGACAGCGGCATTGGCATCGCGCCCGATAAGCTCGAAAGCATCTTTCAGGAATTCACCCAGGCCTATGCCGACACCACCCGGCAGTTTGGCGGCACGGGACTGGGCCTGAGCATCAGCCGGGCGCTGGTGGCCCAGATGGGTGGCCGCCTCACGGTGCAAAGCCAGCCGGGCCAGGGCAGCTCGTTCTCCTTCATGACCACCCTGCCCAAGGCCAGCCCCGAGGCACGGGAGCGCGCCGTAACGCCGACGCCCCTGCCCGTAGCCGCCGTGCGTGGCCTGCGGGTGCTGTTGGTGGAAGATAACGCCGTGAACCGCGAAGTGGCCAAGCTGCTGCTCGAAGGCAATGGCGTGCTCGTTGACGAAGCCACCAGCGGCATTGAAGCCCTGGAGCTTTTTGAGGAGCGCCGCTACGAGGCCATCCTGATGGACATCCAGATGCCGGGCATGAATGGCCTGGAAGCCACCGCCCGCATCCGGGCGCACTACGACGCCGTGCGGGCGGCCACGCCCATTCTGGCCCTCACGGCCAACGCCTTCCGGGCCGATGCCGAGAGGTACGCCGCCGCCGGCATGAACGACACCCTGTCCAAGCCCTTCGACGAAGCCGACCTGCTGAGCAAGCTGGCCGCCCTCATTGCCGGCGCGGCCACGCCCCTGCCACCAGCATCGGTCGAACCCGTTTTGGCCACGCCCGACCCCAAGTCGGAAGCCCAACCATTCCCCATCGCCGAATGGGCGCCAGCACCTGCCAGCCCCGACGGGACGGCCCCTTTATTTGACCTTGCCCTCCTGCACCAAACCGCCCACGGCAGCACGGTTTTTATGAACCGCATTCTAGCCTCTTTCCATGCCAACACCCCCGGCAGCGTGGTGGAGCTGCACACGGCGTGGGCCTGCGCCGACTGGCAGGCCGCCAGCTCCCTGGCGCACAAGCTGCGGCCCTCGCTGCGCCTACTGGGAGCCGGGCGACTGGTTCCCTGGCTTGGAATTCTGGAGGCCGAAGCCGCTACCGATGAGGAACGATACGAGGCCACGGCAGAGTTCG
>JAYSZD010000787.1:0-1284 GCA_043738185.1 Hymenobacter sp.
ATAGGCTCAGCCCGCAGATTCAAGGCCCTTACCAACGACGCGAACAGCAGCAGCACCCCCGCCAGCAACGCCCACGATACCTCTCCGACCAGCCCCACACCCAGCACGGGCAGCGCCAACAGCGCCGGCCCCCACAGCAATACCCGCCGGGGCACTTGCCGCAGCAGCGCTCCCGCCAGCTGGGTCAGGCCAAAAAATCCGACCAGCCAGGCCGCCGTGTGCAACAGAACTGCCAGGGCCAGCAGCAACCAGTTTCCCGTTATTTGCAGGTGCCGGGTAAGGTCCAGGCTCAGCTGTGAACTACCAAACGCGGTGATGTAGTAGGAGAACAAAAGCGCCAGCCACGTCCAAAAAGCGACTCCTATGCCCACTACGGCCAATGCCAGCTCACCCGGTGTGCGGGGCACCGGCACCCGTTCCATCACCCGTAGCTTTTGCCACAGCGCCAGAAACCCCGCCGCTATCAGCAGCGCCAGCAGCGCATTCAGCAGCAGGTCGCCCAGCGACGGAGCCCACCACGAAGCCGCATATACCCGCGGGTCAAACAGCTGAAATTCGATAAATGAGTATGGCAGCCCCAAGTACAGCAGCGCGGCCCGCAACAGGGTCAACGGCACCATCAGCACGGCTACTGCAGCCCCAAAACGGCCTTTGCGCCACCAGCGGCGGGCTAATAGCAGCCACCCCGCTGCAAACAGTACGCTGCCCAGGACCAGCAACACCAGCGGCAGGTATTGCCCCGTCAGCAAATTGATTTGCAGCCGCTTAATGGAGAACAAGTACCGCCCGTTCTCCGCATTAATTCGCGCCAGGCCAGTAGCCGCGCTATCCACTACCACCTGCAGCTGCATTCCCCTAAACAGCACCTGCTCGCCCCCCTCCAGCAAGTAGCGGTTATTGATGCTGTAGCGCCGCTCCAGGGGCAAGTAGGTTATTATCTGGAACCGCCCCGCCGGGCGCGCCAGCATCAGATAGGCGCCCACGTCGTTTTCCACGCCTCTTTGACCTCTAAAGTTCGCCAAGCTGGATTCCGGCCGCAACGTGGCATCGGACCAATAGCGCAGCTCGCCACTTTCCAGCACACAGGTTGGGTAGGTGGTTTGATTCAGTAACTGCTGGAAGCTGTAAGGCCCTTGCACCAGCCGCACCGCCACCGAATCTGCTTCGCGGCGGGCCACGGCGGCGGCATCGCGCACCAGCTGCTGCAAGCGTTTCACGTCGGTGCGCTGCACCACGCCCGGCTCCTCGGCATAACGATTGGCCAGGTACCCGCCCAAGAAAGAC
>JAYSZD010000788.1:0-3141 GCA_043738185.1 Hymenobacter sp.
AAGAAATCGGGCGGGCTGGATTACGCCGTTGCCACCATGAAGCGGTACCGCGACGAGGCCCTGGCCATCCTGCACACCTTCCCCGAATCGCCGAGCCGCACCTCGCTGGAGGAGCTAATTAACTACACGATAGAGCGGGAGAAATAGACCACAGATTTAACGGATTTTAACGGACTAAAACGGATTTTTTGTGGTTCCGCGCTTTCAGTGGCGCACTTGAAAAAATGAGTTACTCATCCGAAAACAACTAAAAAAAGCCGCTCGACCTGAGCGGCTTTCTCCATTCTGACAGACAAAGCGGAACCACAAAAAATCTGTTAAAATCTGTTAAATCTGTGGTCAAATCAGCGGTCTGCCACTTGGTAGCTTACTGCTTTGGCGTCGCTCACCTTGAAGGTCACGCCATCGAAGGAGCTGTCTACTTCGAGGGAATGGGTCATCTCGCAGCCGGGGCACTTTATTTCCTCTATCTCGTGGTTTTCGGCGTGCTCAATTGAGTCGGCGTACTCGTTGGGGGCCGGCACGCCGATGAGGTCGGTGAAAACTTCGGTGTCACACTGCTGGCACTCGAACTTGAGGCCCACGGCACGGCCTTGCAAGTCGGCAAGCGGGGCGGGCGAGTTGGGGTTTTGCTGAATCCACATAAGAAAGGAAGGAATTGGTTAGAGGAAAGAACGAAACGCGGCGGGCCACACTTCCCCCAGGTTTACGCGGCCGGTTTGAAAACAGATGAACTGGCCCCGAACAGCCGTTATTTTTGGTGGCCGCACGGTGTTGTGCGCCGGAGTTAAGAACGAAGTATGGAGGTTTTGAACACAGAACAGAAAACGCCGGCCGGCGCCTTCCATTTGCCGCGGGTGCCGCGCTGGCGCTCGCTGCTGCGCTCGTTTGCGCTGGCCAAAGACCCGCTGCCGGTGCTGGATGCCACCCTGGTCCGCTACGGCGACACGGTGGAGCTGTTCATTGGCGGGGTCGAGAAAAGCATTCTCACCCGCGACCCCGGCCTGACCCAGCACATTCTGCAGAAAAACCATCGCAACTACGCCAAATCGAAGTTTACCCAAGGTTTTTCGCGCTACGTGGGCCACGGTCTGCTCACCAACGAAGGGCCCGACTGGCTGCGGCAGCGCCGGCTCATTCAGCCGGGCTTCCATCGGCAGCGGGTGGCCGGGCTCACCGGCCTCATGCAGGAGCTCACGGCCGAAACCCTGGCGCCCCTGGCCGCGCAGGCTGCTGGTGGGGGCGGGGCCGTGGTGGTGCCCGTGCACGAGCTGATGACGCGGCTCACGTTTCGCATCATTGCCCGTTCGGTGTTCAGTACCAACTTTCCCGAAGCCGAGCTGGACCGGCTGGCCGGGTTGATTACCGAAATCCAGGCGTTTTTTGTGCGCTCCATTCGCCAGCCCTACCTCAAGCCCTGGTTCCGGCTGCGGGGGCAGTTTCGCTACCACGATGCGCTGGCGGCCGAGCTGCGGGCGCAGCTGGGCGGCTACATTGCCCGGCGCCAGGCGGCCAACCAGCAGCCCAACGCCACCCCGCCCGACGACCTGCTGCAAATGCTGCTCGACGTGCGCTACGAGGACACCGGCGAGCCCATGACGCCCGACCGCGTGCTCGACGAAGCCCTCATTCTGCTCATCGCCGGCCACGAAACCAGTGCCAACGCCCTCACCTGGCTCACCTACCTGCTGGCCCACCACCCCGCCGAAGCCGCCAGCATTCGCACCGAGATGACGGCCGTGCTTGCGGGGCGCCCGCCCACGTTCGAGGACCTGCCGCGCCTTGGCAAAGCCCTTTTTGCCGTGCAGGAAGCCATGCGCCGCTACCCGCCCGCCTGGATGGTAGACCGCGTGGCCCTGGCCGACGACACCTACAACGGCTTGCCCATTCCCAAAGGCACGCTGTTTTCGCTCTATTTCTACGGCCTGCACCACGACGAAAAGTATTGGGACGCGCCCGCCGAATTCCGGCCCGCCCGCTTTGCGCCCCACCCGGCGCGCCCGGTGCAGCCCTTTGCCTACGTGCCGTTTGGCGGCGGGCCTCGCCTGTGCATCGGCATGCAGTTCGCCCTCACCGAAATGCAGCTCGTGACGCTGGAACTGCTGCGGCAGTTCGACATTGAGTGGGTGGCGGGCCAGCCGCCCGTCACCATGCAGCCGCTCATCACCCTGCGGCCCCGCGATGACTTTCAGGTGCGGCTGCGCCTGGTCTAACGGGGCAGTCGCAGCGCCCCACCCCCGACCCTTCTCCTCCGGGAGCGGGGTGCCTTTCGGCGCAAGAGTCGTCTGGCTCCCCGCTCCCAGAGGGGAGGGGTCGGGGGTGGGGTTACGCGTTCAAGTGGTAGGTCAGTACCGGCGGGAGGGCGTTGGTGGCCACGGTTTCGGCGATGCTGGTTTGGAAGAAGCGGCTCAGGCCCGAGCGGGCGTGGGTGGGAATGACCACCAAATCGGCATTTATTTGCTGGGCGTATTGCTCGATGCCGCTGGTGGTGCTGGCCGCGTTCACAATTTCTATTTTGATGTTGGACAATTCCGCCCGCTCGGCAAAGGCCTGAATGTGCTGCTGACCCGTCTCCGAATTGGAGCTGGATACGATGTGCAGCAAGTGCACCGTGGCATTGGGGAAGGCCGTCACCACCTGGCGCAGGCCGTCGGTAGCCGTGGCCGCCTCTTCGGTGAAATCCGACGGAAATACAATGCTGCGCACCTCAAAATTGGCTTGCGCGTGCTTTACGGTGAGCACCGGGCAAGGCGCCAAGCGAATCATGCGCTCGGTATTTGAGCCCACGAAAAAGCCTTCCATTGCCCCGTGGCCCTGGGCGCCCATCACCACCAAGTCGATGCCGTGCTTCTCCACGGCGGCCAGAATGCCGTCGCCGATGCGCGAAACCTCCACCGTGTCCTGCACCACGACGCCAGGAGCGAGGCGCTCGGCTTCTTCCTTGAGCGCGGCCATTCGCTGCTTGGTCACCTCCATCAGCTTGATGGTGAACAGCTCGTCCATGCCGCCGTTGCTATTGGGCAGGTCCGACCCGTTCACCGGTCCGCCAAAAGTGCTGAAATTGGCCGTGCCTGATTCTGGCGCCTCAATTACGTGCAGCAGCGTCACGCTGCCGCCCGTGTGCTGGGCCAACTGCATGGC
>JAYSZD010000789.1:0-8057 GCA_043738185.1 Hymenobacter sp.
ACTTGCTGGCGCGCGTCTCTGACGCGCTGCCCGTTGGGTTCGAGCCTGTGGCTCGGGGTCGAACACCTGGCGACCAGCTTCGCGAACGGCCCCCTTGCCCGAGCCACAGGCTCGAACCCAGTCGGCAGCGCGTCAGAGACGCGCGCCAGCAAGTACCTGCAGCTTTTGACTGCGCTTTTAAATTCTTTCAAAAGTGTACACAGACCGGGGAACCACTGTAACTATTCAATTGACAACTGCCAACCAACAACTAAAAACCACCTACTCCTGCCATCAACGCTCGGGTTTGGCTGGTTCGTTCAACCCATAAACCCACCCACGCGGGGCGCTTGCTTTGCAGGTCGGGACAATGACGCGTAAAAACAAAAAGGGCCGCTCCCGAAGGTACGGCCCTTTTCAAATCTGAGGATTGACGTCCTAGAAAAATTTCGTGCGGTTGTCCTTCACGTTGGACTTGGCCTTGATGGCCTCGTAAATTTTGCCGTCCTGCTGCTGAGCGCGCTGCTGAGCAAGCTGCTGCTGCACGGCCTTCACGGCAGTAGCGTCGGCAGTTGCAGGAGCATTCACGCTCACCGGCTCGATTACCAGTACGCCCTGCTCGCCTTCGATGGGAGCCGACTTCTGGCCAGCCTTCAGCCCAAAGGCTTTGCCCACGGCCAGTGGCTCAAAGCCCACGTTGGTGAGGTTGCCCTGACCCAGGGTTACGTCCGGAGCCACGCCTACCTGCGCGGTAGCGCCGTACTTAGCAGCCATGTCTTCCAGGGTGCCGGCTTTGGGCAGCTTGGCGATGATTTGCTTGGCCTTTTCCTCTTTGCGCACCATGGCCGAAAGTTCTTCTTTCAGGGCCGAAACCGAAGCGGTGCCTTTGGAACGCTCCTCGGTGAGGGCCGCAATAACGTACTGGTCGCCAATTTCATACACTTCGGAGATGTCGCCTATTTTGGTTTCGCCACCGGTTTGGTTGAAGCCGAAAGCCCACCGCACCACTTCGCGGGCGTTCTGCAGGTTGTTCACGCTGCGGGCGCCACGGTCCAGGTTTTTAGCCTCCTGCTTCACCAGGGTTTTATCCTTGGTCACCAGCTTGCGGAAGCTCTCCAGGTCGGTGGCTTCGCCTTTCAGCTGCTGGGCTTTGGCGTAGGCAGCTTCGCGGGTGGCATCGGTTGGGACAATGCTCTTCTTCACTTCGGCCACCTGGTAGGTTTGCTTGGTGGGCGCGCCGGTTACCTTAATGACGTGGTAGCCGAACGAGGTTTCCACCACGTTGGGCAACAGGCCGGGCGCGGTAGCCGCAAAAATGGCTTTCTCAAACTCGGGCACCATGCGGCCCTGGCCAAACCAGCCGAGGTCGCCGCCCTGGTCCTTGGTGCCATCAGTACCAAACTGACGGGCCATGGCGCCAAAATCGGCGCCGGCTTTGATTTTGTTGAGGATGTCCTCAGCCTTGGCCTTCGCGGCGGCTTTGCCTTCGGGCGTGGCGGCGTCGGCCTTGATGAGGATGTGGCTGGCGCGGGCGGCCGATTCCTTGCCGGCACTCACCCCGGTTACCTTGTAGAGCGAGTATGTGCCGTTTTCAGCGAAAGGCCCGTAGATACGGCCCTGCGTCAGGGGCAGCTGTTTGCGCAGCTCCTCGGGCAGGTCGGCGGGGCTACGGAGGGCTTTGTTGTAAGGCTGCTCCGAATTAGCCGTCACAAACAGCGAATCCACCGGGGCCGAGGCAAACTGGGTGGCCAATTCCGCCATCGAGGCTTTCACCACGGTGCTGTCTTCGCTCGAAGCCACCACCGGAATGGTGATGTACTCCACCGAGCGGCCGTCTTCTACCTTGTACTTGCTCTTGTTCTTGTCCAGGTAAGCCTGCATCTGCGCGTCGGTCACGCGTACGGCCGAATCGGAAATGCTGGCGTAGGGCACGAACAGGTATTTCACCGTGGCCTTGGTATTCTGCAGCGTGTTGAAGCGCTTGGCTTCGGCGGTGGTCACGTACACCGAGTTTTTCAGCAGGGCGTTGTACTTGTTGGCGAGGCGCTCGGCAGGCAGGTTGGCTTCGAAATTGTACCAGGCGGCCTGCGTTTCGGGGGGCAGCTTGTCGAGATTTTTCAGGTAGTCAATCAGCTTGGCTTTGTCGAACTGGCCGGTTTGCTGGTCGGTAAAGGCTTGCTTGATGCCGGCATTGATGTTGTCGCCCTGCACCATGTCCACCAATTCCTCGTCCGACACGGTCAGGCCCAGCTTCTCCCACTCTGGCTTAAAGGCCAGGCGGTAGATGGTCTGGTTCCAGGCCTGGTCGCGCAGGTAGCCCATGGCCTGGTCGTCGGGCTGGCGCTGCTGCTGCGAGATAAAGGCCTGCTTGGCTTGCTCCAGGGCATTGTTGTATTCATCAAATTCAACCTTCTGGCCTGCTACTTCGCCCACCACGGTATCGTTGCCGCCGAAGAGCTTGTTATTGCCGCCCACCAGGTCGCCGCCCACAATAAAAAGCAGCATGCCAATCGCCACGAGGCCAACTGCCACGCCTGATTTTTCTCGTATCGTGTTAATTAAAGCCATTCTTTCCTAGTAGGTTGTCAGTTGGTTGGTGGTTGCGAGAGCCCGGCCACAGCTGGTCAGCACGTACTGACAACTGCAACCCCGCCGCTAACAATCCATTGAGTGAGGTCAAAAGAGGCGCAAAATAACCAGAATTTGACCGGTAATCAAAGCTTTGCCTGATTTTAAGTCCTTGGTGAAGGCCATTGTGGGTTCCACCTCCGCTGCCAGCTCCGCAGCCGCCCCGGCCGGAAAAAAGCCCTTAGCGGCGCTTCCGGTTGGATTTGGCTGGAGTTTTGGCCTGGCGCTTTTTGGCCAGTTTGTCTTCTTCTTCCGCCACCTTAGCGGCCAGCCGCTCCTGCTGCCGCCAATACAGCAGCGGAAACCAGCAGAACATGGCCACCATAAAAATCCAGTAATTATCCGTTATACTATTGAAGAACAGCGTCTGGTAAATACCAATTACCAGCGCCGCGACACCCACCGAAAAAAGAACGGTACGCAACAGGGATTTATCGAAAGTCATGGAACGGTACTTTACTGAACATTTTTTTCAAACCAACAACTGACCGGTCATGAGTCGCCGCAGCCTTATTTTGCCGGGGTTGCCATGCCCGTCGCCGGCGCCGCAAACACGCCCGTGACCTTTTTCATGCTGTAGCGCGAAAAATTCTGGTTTGCCGTCAGACCGTAGCCGTCTACATACTCGGTAGGAGTCGTGACCTTCACAAACATGGCCGAATCGGTGTAAATCAACTGCTTACTCTTGTCAAAAAACATCTCCTCAGTGTTGAGGCGCTGCTCCTGCGGCACGTTAACTACCCGCACGTCGCCGCGCATGATGTAGAGGTTTTTAGCCTTATCAGCTTTGCCGTATTTGGCGGTCAGCGTGTTCACCACGGTTCTTTTGCCGTCGGCAGAATAAAAGGTCACCTGCACGCCCTTGGGATAGATAACGTCCCCGTTCTCAAACTGCTGCTCCAGCGGTGCAGTAAGCTGAAACTTAAGCTTGGCCGAGTCGCTGACCAGCGTGTGCACGTTGGTAGTTTCCATCAGCGGGCCCGTGTATACCAGTAGCGGGCCGGTAGCCGCTTTTTTATCGCAGCCCGCCAGGGCCAGCAGCACCAGCACGCCCACACTTCCCCACCTTTCTCGAAATGTGCGCAAGTTGTTTACGTTACGTAAGTACCTGTTTCGAATTAAACAGGCAATGTATTGGGTGCAACTCCCTGTCAGGCAATTGAAAAAATCTAACCGCTAGTAGCTGAAAGCCAGTAGCTAAACTTCTGGCTATCGGGAATTATTGCAAGCGGCGCTTGATGAACCAGCGGTTGTTTAGGGTCACGCCCAACTGCCCGCGGATATAGCTCTCCCGCACGTTGCTGCTGCCTGTGGCGGCGTTGAGAATATCGGTGTTGCCCCGCACGCCGTAGGTGAAACCCAGGCTAAAGGTGGTGGCTTCCAGTGGCGTAGCGTTGGGCAGCGGGAAGGCAAACCCCCAGCTAACAGCACGGTCGTACAGGGTTTTTCCGCCCGGTTGGTACGGCATCTGCGCGATGTTCACGCCGGCACGGTATGTCACCCGCTGGAAATAGTGCTCTACCGAGCCGGGGTCGGGCGCGATTTCGCCACCCAGGCCCAGCCGCAGGGTGTTGTTGAGGGAGGTGCTTTGCTGGCCGAAGCTGGTGAAATTCGACCATTGCTGGCGCGAGGCATCGAGGTTGAGGCTCCAGTTTTTATCGTTGTCGAGGCTGATTCCGAGCTGGGCCAGCGCGGGAACGGAGGTGCTGCCGCGTCCGTCGCTCAGGGTAGATGGCGGCGCGATGAGGGTGCCTTCCTCGTTGGTTTGCTCCTGCTCTACAGACTGCTGCCCGCGCAGGTCATGGCCGAAGCTGTACACGCCGGCCAGGTTGATGCTGAGTTCTTTGCCCAGTTTATGCCGGTAATGCGCCCCCGCCCGGAAGGCGAAGTCGGAGTAGCGCGTGTGCGTCCGGCTTACCGAATTAACCAACGGCGCGGTGCTATTGGCTACCAGCACGCTGGTGCCAACGGTTTCATCAACTACCCCAAAAACATAAGAAGCGGTTACGCCTACCGTGAAGCCCTTCGCAATCTGAAATCCCTGGCCAATGTACGCTTCGGAAATCCCGCCCGTGCCGAGATACTGCGTCCGTACGGCATCCGTTGGATTGGGGGCTCCGATTACCGGGCGCACGGTATTCGATTCGTAATCGACGGCGCTCACGGGCTTCAGCCCTACCGCAGCGCCCCACTTGGTGCTCAACGGTACCGAAAGAGCGAAATAGCCGAGGTTGCCGCTGCCGCTCCGGTTGGTTGAGGCCGCGTTTCTAATCGTTTTGTATTGTCCGTTGTAACCCGCTTCAAACGTGGTGCGGCCCGTGTAGTAAAGCAGGGCCGGGTTCAACTCGTTCACGTTCGTAGAGTTAGGCGCCGCCAGGCCCACGCCGCCCATGCCCATCTGGCGCACGCCGCCGGTGTTGGCGTTGAATTCGCCCAAACCAATGCGCGAGTACGGCGAGTTGCCTAAGCCTTGTGCTTGCGCGCCGCTCACTGTAAATACCACGCCGGCCAGTACCAAGCTCCAACGCAGGCAACCCATCTCTTTATTTGACAACATGATAAGCTAAAATCCGATTAAGGCCGAGCAGCACCAGCTCAGGCACCACAAAGATACGAGCCGGGAGCCGGGCCGCTAGAAAAGCGGCATCGCCACCCGTGAGCAACACCCCGATGCCGGGATAGAGCTGCTGATACTGAGCAATGAAGTCCCCGATTTCAGCTACCATACCGTTTACCACGCCGCTCAGCAGGCTTCCCATAGTGGAGTCGCCCACGAGCGGAACCGTTGCATCGACGGCGGGCCGCTCCAGCAACGGCAGCCGCCCCGTAAACGTGTACAGCGCCCGGAAGCGCATGCTCAGGCCCGGCGCAATGCTGCCCCCGCAGTAGGTTTCGTCGGCCGTCACTGCGTCAAATTTTAGGGCTGTGCCCGCGTCGATGATGAGCGTGGGCCACCCCGGCCGCAGCCCGGCCGCGCCTACTGCCGCCGCCAGCCGGTCGGCGCCCAGTGTCTGGGGCGTGGCGTAGGCGTTGCGCAGCGGAACAGCCGTAGTAGCCGGCGAAAACGTCAGAATTTCACCCGGCACCAGCTCCCGCAGCTCATCAGCCCGCAAGGCCGCATCTTCGGCCACGGAGGCCACGATGACGTGCGCCGGCTGCCAGTGTTGCACCAGTGCCAGCACGTCGGCGGCCGTGAGGCCCGCCTGCATCTCACGGAGCAAGGCGCCCTCAAAGCAACCGGCTTTCACGGCAGTATTGCCGATGTCGAGAGCGAGGGTACGCAAAGGAAATATGTTTGGTGGTAGTGGTTAAAAAACGACCGTCATGCTGAGCTTCGGCAAGCTCAGCATGACGGTCGTCTAGTCTAGCCGTTGGGCTACAGGAAGTACTTCATGCGAATAACTTCCTGCTCGCTCAGGAAGCGCCACTTGCCGCGGGGCAGGTCCTTTTTGGTGAGGCCGGCGTATTGCACGCGGTCCAGGGCCACTACTTCGTAGCCAAGGTGCTCAAAAATGCGGCGCACAATGCGGTTGCGGCCAATGTGGATTTCGATGCCCACAAAGTGCGGGTTGCCAGCCACTACGGCCACGTCATCTACCACGGCTTTGCCGTCTTCCAGCTCAATGCCTTCGGCAATCTGGCGCAGGTCTTCCTCAGCCAGCGGCTGGCTCAGCTCAACTTGGTAAATTTTCTTGTTTTTGTGCGAAGGGTGCGAGAGCTTCTGGGCTACTTCGCCATCGTTGGTGAAGAGCAGCAGGCCCGTGGTATTGCGGTCGAGTCGGCCCACGGGGAAAATCCGCTCTTTCGAGGCGCTGGCCACGAGCTCCATTACCGTGCGGCGGCCTTCGGGGTCTTCCGTGGTCGTGATAAAGTCCTTGGGCTTGTTCAATAGCACGTACACCGACTTCTCGCGGTTGAGGTTGGTTTTGCCGTACTGCACAGTGTCTTCAGGCTGCACTTTATAGCCCATTTCCGTTACCACTTCGCCGTTAACCTTTATTTCACCGGCCGCAATCAGCGTATCGGCCTCGCGGCGCGAGCAGATGCCGGCGTTGGCAATGTAACGGTTCAGGCGCAGCTCGTCGGTACCAAAATCTTCCTCTTCCTCGCGGCGGCGCTTGTTGCCACGGGTTTTGTCGTTTTCGTAGTGCTTCAGGTTTTTGTAGTCAGGTGCCTCACCGGGGCGCTCGCCGAAGCGGGGCTTGTCGGCGCGGTTTTCCTGCACGGCCGGGCGAGCGGCGCGGGGCTTGTCTACGGCGCTGCCGTAGCCGGTGCCCGAGCGGCGCACGCTGCGCTCCTGCGCCTTCAGGGCCTCGCGGCGTTCGGCAAAGCTGCCGGGTGCGGGCGTCCATTTCTCGGTGCTACGCTTTTCGTAGGTGCCGGGGCGTTCGCTGGTGCTGCGGCTGGCGCCAAAGGTGGAGTTCTCACGTTTGCCAAAAGCGCCGGGTGTAAACTTCCGGCCAAACGCGGCTTCATCGCCGCGGCGGTCGGCATCACTGCCACCGGCATAGTCGGGGCGGCGCTCGCTGCGCTCCTCGCGGGGCTGCGGCGGGTTGGCCTCAAAGGGGCGAGCCGACCGGATGGGCCGGTTCGGGCCGCGCTCCTCGCTACGCTGGAAATCCTGCGGCTCGCGGGGCGTACTCCGGCCAAAGCTGCCGCTGTTGCGGGGGGCGATGCTTTCGGCGGGGGCGTTGGGGTTTTGCTTCTCAAATTTGCGGTTGCGCTCGCCAGGCATACCACGGGGCACGGCCTTTTCGCCTTCGCGGCGATAGGGCTGGCCGTTCCAGTTCTCCTTAGCCTGATACGGGCGGATAGGACGGGCATCGGGCGCAGCCGGGCCGCGCTGCTCGCCACGGTCGTTGCCGTAGCCGCCACGCTCGCCACGGTCGTTGCCGCGCTCGGGGCGCTCGGCGGTGCGGCCGTAGCTGGTGCCGGTGCGCTGCTCCTTGCCCAGGCGCGGGCGCTCGGGGCGGTCGCCGCCGGGACGGAAGCTGCCGGACTCACGCTGGCCGTATTCTTTGTTGCCGCCGAAGCTCTTGTTGCCAAAGCTGCTGCCGCCTTCGCGGTTGCCCCCGCCATAGCTGCTGCCGTAGGGGCGCTTCTCGCCATCGCCGGAGTTGCTGCGGCCGCCACCGAAGGCACCGTTGGTGGGACGGCCGAATGCGCCGTTGGTAGCCGGGCGGCCATTGCCGGGGCGGGCTGCGGAGTAGCCGCCGCGGTCCCGGTCGCCTCCACGGTCATTACTGCGGTCGCGGTCACCGCCGCGGCCGGCCGGGCCACCGGGGCCCGAACGCTCGTTTTTATTGCCGCCGAAGCCTCCGGGGCCACCTGCATTGCGGCCGCCGCGACGGTCCGACTTATCGTCTGAAAAATGTTTCTTGCCCATGGCTTGAAAAGTTGCTTGCCGTATCGCTACGGTATGATGAAAAACGTGGTTGTCGAAGTTGAAT
>JAYSZD010000790.1:0-1282 GCA_043738185.1 Hymenobacter sp.
GGCCCGGTGGGCGACGGTGCAAAACGCACCCGAACTTCTCTCTCAGTCATAACGCAAAAAAAGCGCGCTCCGGAGTTCGGAACGCGCCGCAAAGGTAAGGGGAAGGGCAGGGAACCGTTGGCAGTGAACGGTAACTGTTCCCTACTCCTTTAGTCCCGGTTTTTGAAACCCAGCCAGAGGGCCAGCCCTAGTAGCGTGATGCTGCCACGTAATAGCCAGGCCACGGTGGGGCCCCAGTTATCAATCCAGGTCAGAAAAATGGATTTGATGTTGGGGTTGATGAAGGGAAGGGCCAGGGAAATGAGGCCGATGATGAGCAGCGCGAGTCCAAGTTCTTTCATACGTTCAGGGAAAAGGGTGAAATGCTTTTGGCCCTTAACGCTCTGACCGGCAATAAATTATGCGCTTACGGCAATGCAGGAAATTTCTACTTGCACGTCGCGCGGCAGCCGAGCAACTTCCACTGTTTCGCGGGCCGGCGCCGTGGCTTCGTCGAAGTACGAGCCGTACACTTGGTTGATGGTGGCAAAGTCCCCCAGGTCCTTCACGAAGATGCTGCATTTCACCACATTGGCCAGCGTGAGGCCGGCGGCGGCGAGGATGGCCGTCAGGTTTTTCAGCACTTGGTGGGTTTGGGCGGTGATGTCGCCGGGCACGAGCTGGCCGGCCGCATCAAAGGGAATCTGGCCCGAAACGTACACGGTGTTGCCGGCCTTCACGGCTTGCGAGTAGGGGCCAATGGGGGCCGGAGCCTGGTCGGTGAGAATAATCTGGTGGGGCATAAGCGGGAATGGTTAGGGTATCTTTGGGGCCAAAATAACAACCGAAACCATGCACATTCTGGTGATTGACGGCGAACACGTAGAGGAGGAGTTTCGGGCGAAGTTCGGGCCGGGGCACGCGTATCGATTTTTTAATTCCAACAATTACGGAATCATTGGCTGGGATAAATTTGCAAATGGTGTAGGAGAAGATGCTTTAGCAACCGATGTTGCTTTTTGCTTTAGCAAATCATCGCATAGCCCTGATACTTATAACTTGCTGAGTGATTTAGATTGTCCAGTATTTTTTGAAGTGGCTTGGCATTCTGTAGCACTGAGCAAGAGTGAATACAGCGATGGGGACTTCAAAGGAGCTGTCTTCGGCTTCTGTGGCCTACCTACGCTCATCAACCGCCCGCTCCTCGAAGTGAGCCTCTATCACGAAGCCGACCGCGAAAAGCTGGCCGAAACCTGCGCCGCCCTCGGTACCGACTACCGCGTAGTGGAAGACCGGGTGGGAC
>JAYSZD010000791.1:0-8050 GCA_043738185.1 Hymenobacter sp.
GTGACACAAACCACCCAGGAATGGGAAATGGCCGACGACCTCGGCGACCTGCACTGCGGCAGCCTGGGCCAGGGCGGTGCCCTGCCCGGCAATTCTACCAACTCGCGCGTGGCGGGCAAGATTTACGTGCAGGCCGGCACCCCGATTAGCTACGACCTGTTTCCGGGCAACAGCCCCAACAATCACAGCCTCACCATCGGACTGTTTGACCTGCGGGGCAACCAACTCAGCAGCGCCAGTGGCGCGACGGACATCAATGGCTTCTTTACTCCCGCCTTCACGGGCTGGTACGTGCTCAAGGTACGCAATACCTTCGCCACCGACCCCGGCCAGAACTGCTTCGTGAAAGTGAGCTACACGGCCCCGACAGCCGTGGATACCCGCGCGGCCGTACAGCCCCGCAACACCGTGGCCATCTGGACGGGCAACAACAACTCGGCCAACCCCGGCGACTGCCGCAACTGGGAGAATGGCGTGGAGCCTTCCCCCGCTACCGACGTGCTGGTACCGGCCGGCACCAGCTTCGTGCCCCTGCTGGGCACGGGCATCCTGGCCGCCCGCAACCTCATCGTGGAAGCTGGCGCCAGCCTCACCCTGGCCGCCGGCACCACCTTACAGCTCAGCGGCGACCTCACGGTGGCCGGTACGCTGAACGGCACCGGCACGCTGGAGCTCAACGGCACCGTGCCGCAGCAGGTGACCAGCAGTATACCGCTGGTTTTAAGCAATCTGACCATCAACAACGCCGCTGGTGCACGCTTGCTCAGCTCCGTAAGCATCAGCGATGCCCTCACGTTCAGCGCCGGACGCCTGCTCATCGGGACCAACACCCTGACGCTAGGCGGCGCGGCCACCATTGTTGGTGCTAATGCCAGCCGCTACATTGTTACACCTGACGTGGCGGCCTCGGGCAGCGGCGTGGTGCGGCCCGTGCCCACGGGCGGCGCATCGGTGGTTTTTCCGGTGGGCACGGCGGCCTTTTATGCGCCGGTCACCCTCAGCAATACCGGCGGCAGCAGCAGCTTTCGGGTGCGCACCTTTAGCGGGCTGCTCACCAACGGCACCAGTGGCACTGCTTTCGCCCGGCAGGCCGAATTCGTGAACCGCACCTGGGAGATAATCCCCACCTCGGGCACGGAGCCGGTAACGTCCGTGAGCCTGCAGTTCAATGACCTTGACAAAAATCCTGATTTTGACCTCAGCAAAGCAGGCCTTTACCGCAACGCGGGCGGCACCAGCGCTGCCTGGACTTCCTTGGGTCGGGCTTCGATTGACGGCAACGAGCCCTACGTGGCTACCCTAACGGGCATTCGCTCATTTGGAGCCTTTGCCGTGGGCAACGTGCCCACGCCGCTCCCTGTCACGCTCATCCGTTTCGAAGCTGCTCGCACGGGGCAAGCCAGCGTGCGCCTAGCCTGGGCCACGGCCATAGAGCAAAATAATGCCGGCTTCGACGTGGAGAAATCTACCGATGGCCGCAGCTTCCGGCGCCTGGCCACCGTGCCCGCCCGGGGCAACAACCAACCCGGTACGTACCAGTACGACGACTTCAACGCACACGCTGCGGCCTACTACCGGCTCCGCCAGCGCGACCTGGACGGGAGCACCACGTTCAGCCCCGCAGTTTATGTAAGTGCCACTTTCAGTCCCTATTACGTGGCACCCAATCCCAGCCAGGGCGGAACGGTGCAGCTGCTGGGTGGCCCCGCTCTGGCCGATGACGCGCCCCTGCGCCTCACCCTGAGCACCGTGCTGGGCCAGGTGCTGTTGGCCCCAGTGCCGGCCCCACGCGCCACTCTGGATGAGCAGCTTGGCGCCGCCTTGCGCAATGCCGCGCCGGGCCTCTACCTGCTCACGGTTTCCGGCCCCGATGGCCTGAGCCAGCGCGTGCGCGTGGTACGGGAATAACCCTATTTTCCATAGCACCAAAAACGCCAGGTCTCCGCAGAGGCCTGACGTTTTTGGTGCTATGGAAATGTCCGGCAAAACCTGCGACGCTGCGTGAGCAGCGGTTCGTTGGCTAGAATTCGGGTTAATATGGAACGGCAGCCCCGGTGCTGTCGATGTCGACGGTTGTGGCCGTGCTATCGGAAGCTTCGTTGGCTTCGCTGGAGATGACCGTGGCCGTTTTATCAACCTCGGTGGCGGTGGGCTGGCTGTTGCAACTGCTCAGCAGCAAGCCAGAGAGAAGAGCGGGGACGAGAAGCCAGTTTATTTTAGCCGAATGAAAGGGGATGCGTAGCATAAAAGCAGTTAAAAAATGGTGATGATTTGAATTCATGACTAACCTTTAGGGACAATTTCGTTCCTGAGTTGGCATTTTTACGTTTTCACAGCCCCCTTCCCCCTGCGCTACCTGCTGATTATGCTCATTCGAATTGTCCGCATGACCTTTGCGCCAGAGCAGGTGCCCGCTTTTTTAGCACTCTTCCACGAATCCGAAAATCAGATTCGCCAGCAGCCCGGCTGCCGGCACCTGGCGCTGTGGCAGGATGCCGACAACCCCGCCATCTACTGCACTCACAGCCATTGGGACGATGTGGCGGCACTCGACGCCTACCGCCGGTCGGCGTTGTTCGGCACAGTGTGGCCGGCCACCAAACGGCTTTTTGCCGCGCCGCCCATGGCTTTTTCGGTGAATCCGGTGTTGTAGCCGTATTCCTTTCCTGACCACTCTTCGCATATGTCCTCCGATTACTTCGCCTTCTACGGCCTGCCCGAATCCTTCCGTCCCGACGCCGCCGCTCTCAAGCGCCTATACTACGCCAAAAGCCGCGAGACTCACCCCGATTTTCACGCCACGTCCTCGCCCGAAAATCAGGCCGAGATGCTCCGGCTGGCCACCCTCAACACCGACGCCTACCGCACCCTGGCCGACCCCGACAAGCGCACGGCCTACATTCTGCGCCAGCACGGCCTGCTGGAAGAAGGCAAACAAGAGCAGCTCCCGCCCGATTTCCTAATGGATATGATGGACCTCAACGAGCAACTTATGGACCTGGAAACCGCTTTGGACGCCGCCGCAGTGGCTCAGGTCAGCAGCGAAGCACAGGCCATTGCCGACACGCTGGACGCTGGCGTTGAGCCCGTACTAGCTGGCTATGAACAACTACCGAGTGAGCACCGGGCGGCCGCCCTTCAGCAAATCCGCACCTATTATCTAAAAAAGCGGTATCTGTTGCGCATCCAGCAGCAAGTTGCTACCTTTGCAGCCCGCTCCTGATACCGGCAGAGCGGAATAGTTCTAAACAAGCTTATCCTGCCCGGATGGCGGAACCGGTAGACGCGTTGGTCTCAAACACCAATATCGCAAGATGTGCCGGTTCGACTCCGGCTCCGGGTACGACAATTTAAATTCTGAAGGCCCCACAAGCTCGTTTTCTGGTAACAGAGGCCGTTTGTGGGGCCTTCTGCTGTTCATGGTCCCGAGTACATTCTGTTTCTTGCACTTTTGTAGCTCATCTCCCAAATGCTGTGCTCGCTATGTTCTTTCCTATTCCTCTGCTCCCTACCCAACGCATAAGCTGGGGCATTAGCCTGATGGTGGCAGTCTCGCTCGGTGGCTGCGCACGACGTGCTACGGGTTTGGCATCATCAGACCAGCTGCTGTACGTGGGCACGAACGTAAATTCTGCCGAAGAAAACACGATTTTCCTGTACCGCCTCGCCCCCACTGGCGCCCTTACGCGGCTGAGTGCCCAACGCGGTGGGGCCAGTCCCACCTACCTGACGATGTCGGGAGACCAGCGCTTCTTATACGCCGTGAATGAAACCCAGACGTTTCAGAGGGCGAAGAGCGGCAGCGTGCGCTCCTACGCCGTGGACCGGCGCACCGGCAGCCTCACCCTGCTCAACGAGCAGCCTTCGGCCGGCAGCTCGCCCTGCTACATCAGCCTCGATGGCAGCGGCAAAGCAGTGTTGGTGGCCAACTACGTGGGCGGCAACGTGGGGCTGCTACCGGTACTGGCCGACGGACAGCTCGCGCCCCCGGCCGCGACCTTCCAACACGAGGGCACCGGCCCGCACCCCAACCAGAACGCCGCACACGCCCACTGTATCGTGGCCGACCCCGCCAATGCCTACGCCTTTGCCGTGGACTTGGGCACCGACCGGGTGTATCGTTACCAGTTGAACGCGGCCAAGGGCCAGCTCACGCAAACGGCGGCGCCCGCTTTCGTGGCCCGGCCGGGCGCGGGACCGCGCCACCTCACCTTCCACCCCAATGGCAAGCGGGCCTACCTCATCAACGAGCTGAACTCAACAATTACGGCGCTGGATTACACCGCCGCCGCCGGACAGTTTAGCGAGCGCCAAACGTTGTCGACGCTGCCAGCGGGCTACACGGAAGCCAATTCCTGCGCCGACGTCCACGTATCGCCCAATGGCCGGTTTCTGTACGCCTCCAACCGCGGCCACAACAGCATCGCCGTTTTCAGCATTGATGCTGCCACCGGCACCCTGGCGCCAGTTCAGGACGTGGATACGCAGGGCAAAACGCCCCGTAATTTCACCCTCGACCCTTCGGGCCGCCTGCTGCTGGTCGCCAATCAGAACTCCAATAGCATCGTCACGTTTCGCGTCGATGCCGAAACCGGCCTGCTCACGCCTACCGGCCAGTCGGTGGAAGTGCCCTCACCGATGTTTCTGCAGGTGGTGAAGGACTTTACCAAGTAAGGCAAACGGCATTCTGCGGACAGCTATTTTGTTCCCATTGGCTGCTCGCTGGCATTGATTTCGGCGATTACGGCCGTGCTTCCCCCGGCATCATCATCGGTCACGAGCAGGACTTCCCAATGCCGGGGACCCAGGATACGACGCACGGCAATGCCTTCCACTTTGCCTAAGTACGGGCGCCCGTCGGGCCAGGCCAGCCGCACGAACGTCGCCCGTAGCTCGGTCCCTTCCACCACGCCCACAAACGAGCCCAGCACGGCCCCATCGAGCACCGCGTCCTCGGTATCCTCCACGGAAGCCGTCACGAATAGCCGCTCCTGCATGAAAGTGGCACCCGAAAACCCGGCCGCCCGGTTGTTGATGTATGGCACGGGGAACTGCCGCGGGGCCGGCACCACGGGCGCCGGCCCCGCACCAACCAAAAACCGCAGACAGTCGGCCAACGGCAGCCGGAACAGCAGCGCGCCTTCGACCTGCCCCACCGTCCGCTGGAACAGCAACAGCTCGGTCGCGTTGGTGGCGGCGGCTTCAATGTTGAGCACCGCGCCCGCAGGCAGCTGCGCTCGTACCAGTGCATACAGCGGGGCCAGATTTACCCGCAGCGGCGCGCCGCCCGACACGGGTACGAACCAACCGGCTTCCCGCGCCGGCGTGCTGCCCGAACCCAGTGCCAGCACCCCCGCCTGCCCGTTGGGCCAGGTAAGCGCCGTGAGGGCTTCAAGGTCAGGCTTGCTGCTTTTGGGAATGCGGCCGCTGGCAAACTCCGTGCTCTCGAACAGCCGCACCTGCGCCAGCACGACCAGGGTAGCCGCATCTAGCAGGTACAAAAACGGTGCGTCGTCGCTGATGACGTAGGCCACGGGACCAATCAGCTCGATTCCGGAGGCGGAAGGCAGGCCGGGAATGGGTTGTTCGGAGCGAATGGTGGCGGTCATCGGGTTGGTTTCAAGCCGTAAGCGGGCTACTTCACAATCACTAGTTCCACGCGGCGGTTGAGGCGGCGGGTTTCCTCCCGCTCGTTCGAAAACTTCGGCTTCGTGCCCCCAAAACCCACGGTGCTGATGCGGTTTTCGTCGACGCCGCGGCCCACAAGGTAGCGCTTCACTTCAGTCACCCGGTCTTCGGAAAGCTGCTGGTTTTTGTCGGCCGGGCCCACGTTGTCGGTGTGGCCTTCCAGGCGCACTTCGGTGGCGGGGCTAGCTTGCAGGGCAATGGCCAACCGGTTCAATTCGGTGTACGACGAGCCCAGCAAGCCGGCCTTGCCCTGGGCAAAGATGATGCTGGGCAAATCGACTTTGGCACCCACCGCGGCGGGCAGCAGCAGCAAATCGCGGCGCGGCGAGCCGCTGGCCACCAGCGTGTCGCCCACCGTCAGAAAGCCGCCGCCGGTAGCCGAGAGGTAGTATGTGCCCGGCAGCAGCGACATTTGATAACCGCCCGTATTATCGGCCCGGCTGGTGGCGTTGAACTGAATACCCGCCGCGTTGGCCTGCAAAATGGCTTTCACCACGGCACCCGGCACCGGCTGTTTGGTGCGGGCATCCAGTACGCGGCCGGTCAAGAAGGCGCGGGGGGAGTTCTCCGTGACCACCACTACGGGCGCAGCGGGCAAGGAATCGGCCGGAACGGCGCGGCCGGTGCGCCAGATGTCCTTGGTGGCGTTGGCCGTGGGCGAGGATGTGTAATAGGCCGTTTTGCCGTCCGGCGTCAGGCTGAGATAGGCATTGAAACCAGGACCGTTCAGAGCCGGGCCCAGGTTGCGGGGCTCACTCCACCGCGTCCAGCTGTCATCGAGGCGCTCACTCACAAAAATATCGGCCGAGCCGTAGCCCATGTGGCCGTAGGAAGCGAAATACAGGGTTTTACCGTCCGGCTTCAGCCAGGGCGCAAAGTCGAAGCCCGGCGAATTCAGCACCGGCCCCAGGCTTTTGGGTTCGGAGTAGCCCCCGCTGCCATCGGGCCGGCTCAGGTACAGGTCGTTGCCGCCTTCCGAGTCGCCGCGCTCCAGCGAGAGCAGCACAACTTGCTCATCCCGCGACACGAAAAAGCCCGAGCCCGGCACGGCGGTGTAGTAATTGGACACCCGAACGGGTTCGGGCTTGAAGTTTTTGGTGGGGCCGGCGGTTGCGGCAGTGCGGCTGGCCCGGCTCAAGCCCTCGTCGCGCGAGGTGGCGCCTTCGTAGGTTCCCCGCAGGTACAGCGTCTGGCCTTCAGCCCCGGCCACGGCCACCACCTCGTTGTTCTGGGGCGTGTTGATGGCATCCAGCCGGGTGGGCGCGCCCCAGGTCTGGCCCTGGTCGGCGCTACGGCTTAGCCAGGCGTCACCCGAATCGGTGTTGCCTTCGGTGTTGCCCGCGAACTTGGTGCGCGCGAAATAAAGCGAGTTGCCATCCGGGCTCAACAGCGGGTTCACTTCGTTGCCCGGCGAGTTTACCGGGCCGGCCAGCGGCTGCGGCGGGCCGAAGGGCGACGGACCTTCTACCACGTTCAGGCGCAGCAGAAACAGGCGCCACTGCTGGCTGGCCCGGCCGTTACCCTTCTGGGCTACTACCGGCGTACCATTGAATTTGTCGGCCGCAGCCAGTGCGGCCACCCGGCCTTCGCTCTTGTTTTCGAGCTGGTAGCTGCCCGCCGGGCCGGCCGGCACCAGCCGCCACTGCTGCTCGGCGCTACCCTGAAACGGGCGCTGCACCAGGGCCATACCCTCGCCAGCCTTGCCCACGGTGAGGCACTGGGTACTGTGCCGCGCTTCCAGGCGGTAGTACTCACTGCCCGCCCGTAGGGGCACAAAGCGCCATTGCTGGCTGGGCGCATGCGTGAATTCCCACTGCACGGCCGCCGCCCCGCTGGCCGTACTGGCGCTGGCAATATCCAGGCTCCGGCCGCTGCCGCGGTTAATTAATCCATAGTAGGCCCGCTCATCGGGCACGAAAGAAGCTTGGGCGCGGGTAAAGAGGGGCAGTAGTAGCAGTAAAAGCGAAAGCAGTCGGAACATCAGGGGGAGCGCGCAGGAAGGGAGCGCGCGTGGGTGAACAGTGCAAAAGAACGGCGAGAAAGGTGAAAGATGCCGCCACGGCCCGCAACAACGAAAAAGACTAAAAAACTCCTCAGTGCGGTTAAGCTGAAAGTGTACTGCTGAACTGATATTACGCAGGGCTTGTCGCCGTTCTTTGGGGTTAGGGGGTGAGGCGCACGGCAGGACGGCCTATGTGCGTAACAGTGAGGTGGTCGGGTGAAACAGGAGAGAATTGGGTGTTAATTTCCCAACTCCATGGAAAAAGCCCCTCCCACGAAGCGGCCGCGCTATGATGCGGCCTTCCGCGCCGAAGCCTTGCGTCTGGCCAATGAAAGTCGCTCCACGCTAGCCGCCGCCCGC
>JAYSZD010000792.1:0-1279 GCA_043738185.1 Hymenobacter sp.
ACGTTTCCCTGGCAAACGCACTTCGCGGCGCAGTTCCGGGAAATTGGGGACTACATCAGGGCCAATGACCTGCGGGTGAGCTTCCACCCCGACCAGTTCGTGGTGCTGAATTCGCCTAGCCCCGACATTGTGCGGCGCAGCATTGAGGAGCTGGTTTACCAGGGCTCAATGCTGGATTTGATGGGCCTCGACGGCACAGCCAAGCTCCAGATTCACGTTGGCGGGTTGTATGGCGACCGGGGGCTGGCCATCAGCCGGTTTGCGGCGGTATACGCCACCTTGCCCGCCGCCGTGAAGGCCCGCGTGGTGGTGGAAAACGACGACCGGCTGTTTCCCCTGCGCGATTGCCTGCAGTTGCACGAACTCACCGGCGTGCCCATTCTCTTCGATAATTTCCACCATGAGTGCCTGAACCACGGCGAGCCGATGACCGAAGCCCTGCGCCTGGCTGCCGCCACCTGGCACTCTACCCGCGACGGCGTGCCCATAATGGACTACAGCTCGCAGGCCCTGGGCGAGCGCAAAGGCAAGCACACCAACGACCTGGTGGACGAGCAATTCCGCGAATTCCTCGCCAACCTGAACGGCCTGGACATGGATTTGATGCTGGAAATCAAGAATAAGGAAGCCAGCGCCCTGCGCGCCGTGGCCATTCTGCGCGAGTTGGGCCTGAGCGCCCCGGCGCCCAACGTGCCCAGCCCGCCGCTCACCCTGCCGCCCGGCCCCAACGCCCCGCCCCAAGCCAGGCGCGCGAAAAAACAGACAGTAGTTACAAGTGAAGCCTTATAAGCGTCTCACTCCCTATTTCACCAATTCACCTCACCATCTCACCCTCCAACATGCCTTCCGACCAACTTCTTGCCACCGTTAGCGCCCTCAAAAACGGCCTTACCAGCCTGCCCCTGGGCTCGGCCATGGACAATACCGAAACCTGGCAGCAGCAGTTCCTGCAAAGCAGCGAGCCCGGCCTGCAGGATATTGCCCGCGAAATCGGCAACCTGCAATCCCTGCTCACCAGCGGCGCCCTGAGTGCCACCGCCATCGGCAACTCGCTCACCATGCTGGGCAACCAGACCAGTCAAATCAGTGCTGGTGCGTCCGCCGACCTCAAAAAGCCCCTTTTTGAGCTAGCCGACCTGCTCCGCCGCCACGGCAGCGAGCTGTTGGCCCACGCCGATAAAAAGAAGAAAAAGTAGCCTGCATTACCAATTCAATATTTTCACAAAAGAGGCCCGTTCAGGTAACTGAACGGGCCTCTTTTGTGGCTTTCGAACCGGGG
>JAYSZD010000793.1:0-1279 GCA_043738185.1 Hymenobacter sp.
AAAAGGCCGCCATGTCCAACCCAGTCAAGGCCCGCATTTGCCGGTCATCGGTTATCATATTCACATCTAGCATTCCCAAAAATACTATTTAGGAACAAGGCTACTGTCTCCCTTCAACGCGACGGCTAACCAGTGGCTGAAACATGTCGGATAAATTTGTCCGATATGGAATTAGGCTGTACCTTTGCCTTACAATGGCGATGTTCTCCAAGGCATGTGAGTATGGGATTCGGGCCGCGATTTACATCGGGCAGCAGTCGGCGGGTGCCGGCCGCCGCGTAGGCCTGAAGGACATTGCCACCGAAATCGAGTCGCCGGAAGCCTTCACCGCCAAGGTGCTCCAGCAGCTGGTACGGGCGCAGCTCGTGACGTCGGTGAAGGGTCCGGCCGGAGGCTTTGAGCTGAGTGCCGAGCAACTGCGCACGGTGACACTCCACCAGATTGTGGTGGCCATTGATGGCCCTACCCTGCTGCAGAGCTGCGCCCTGGGCTTGCCTCAGTGTTCCGCTCTGCAGCCCTGCCCCCTGCACTACCAGTTTCTCGCCATTCGCGACCAGCTGAACGAGGTGCTGCGCACCCACACGGTGGGGGAACTGGCCGGTAAAGTGCACGAGGGGCTGGGCTTTTTGAAGCAGTTCAGCTAGCCTTTTTTTACTTGAATAACGGACAAATTTGTCCTCTAATAATTTCCTGCATGACTACTGACCAAAAAGCCCTCGTTACGGCCACCGTAAGCACCCTCAAAGAGCACGGAGTGGCCCTGACCACCCATTTCTACCGTCGGATGTTTGAGCACAATCCCGAGCTGAAGAATGTCTTTAATATGAGCAACCAGCAGAATGGCAAGCAGCAGATGGCGCTGGCGATTGCCGTGCTGGCCTACGCCGAGAACATCGAAGACCCCTCGGTACTGGTGCACGCCGTCACCAAAATCGGCCACAAGCACGTGAGCCTCGACATCCGGCCCGAGCATTATGCCATCGTGGGCCGGCACCTGATTGCTTCCATCGGCGAGGCGGCCACACCCGCGCTGCTGCAGGCCTGGGCCACGGCCTACGGCGAGCTGGCCGCCCTGATGAGCGGCCTGGAAAGCGGCCTCTACCAGCACGCAGCCAATCAGCCGGGCGGCTGGACCGGCTGGCGCCCGTTCACGGTGCAGCGTAAGGTGGCCGAATCTGATGAAATCACCTCCTTATACCTGTACCCGGCCGACGGGGGCCAGGTGGCGGACTACCTGCCCGGCCAGTACGTGAGCCTGCGCCTGTTTTTGCCTGAGCTG
>JAYSZD010000794.1:0-8034 GCA_043738185.1 Hymenobacter sp.
ATGCCCTTGCGCACGCCTTCCAGAATGCGGCGCGGGTGCAGCTGCCCGGTCAGCAGCGGCCCGTCATATTCGGGGTTGCCGAAGCACAGCACGTTGGTGTTGAACAGCAGCCGCGCGCCGCCGATGCCGGTGGCCAGCGGGTCGCGGTTGTTGCCCAGAATGCCCGTGATGGCCCCACCGTATGGGTCGATAGCGCTGGGCGAGTTGTGCGTTTCCACCTTCCACACAAACAGCGAATCGGCGTTGATGCGCACCGCGCCGGCGTTGTCCGAAAACACCTTCACCAGCCAGTCGTTGCCGTTGGCGCGGAGCTGGCGGTCTACTTCCGCAGTGGCGTCTTTGATGTAGGTTTTGAAGAGGGAATCGACTTGCTTCTCCTCGCCCGTTGCCAGGTCTTTGTAGTTGATGAGGGCCGAAAACTCCTTGTGCTTGCAGTGCTCCGACCACGTTTGGGCGATGATTTCCAGCTCGCAATCCGTAGGGTCAGCCGGTAAGCCCGCAGCTTTCCGCTCCGCCTGGGTATCAGCAGCGGCAAAGTGGTCGCGCACGGCTTGCATTTCCTCCAGATTCAGCGCGTAGATGTTCGTCTTGGAGAGCTGCACCAATTCCGCATCGCTCAGGCCGGTGAGCGAAATAATTTCGGTGATGGCCTCGGCGCCACCGCCGGGACGCGGCGTGTAGTCGCGGATGCCATCGGCCACGCGGCCCACTTCCAGCCAGTTGATGAGCTTGTTGCCGAGCAGCTCCTCCGCGATGCGGCGCAGCTCCGTTTCCGGCAGGTCGTGTTCGAGCAGGTAGAGCTTCTTGCTAAAAATATGCTGCGTATGCACGTCCAACGGCTCGTTCAGGATGTCGGCGAGGGCATTCTGGGCAGAAGTGCCTTCGTCGTCGGTCACGCCGGGGCGGCGGGCCACCAGGATATAAGTGGCGAAGCCGGGCGCGGCCGTCAGCTCGTTCAGGCGCACGTCGTGCAGCACCGGGTCGGCAAGGCAACGGGTAGCGAAATCGCTCAATTGGGTTTCGGTGAGCGGGTAGCGCACGGTGTAGAGGGCGGCGCTGCGCACGCGGCCGGTGGTCAGGCCAAGGTGGCGGGCGGCAGCTTCGGCCACGCGCTGGCCGTCGCCGTCGTGCTGGCCGGGTTTCAGCGTGAGCTGGATGGTGTGGGTGGTGTTGGGGGAGTTATCGGACATTATCAAGTTTGACAACGGAACAATCCAGCACGTCATGCTGAGCTTGTCGAAGCATCTCTACCGCTTCGTTGATTCGATGGGATTACTCATGAGGTAGAGATGCTTCGACAAGCGGACGCGAGATGAAGCATGACGACCCTTTTTCCTTTTCTAAACAAACGCTTCTCTACTTTTCACTAAAACGCCTTTTCCGGCCGGCTGCCGGGCTTCACTACCGGCGCGCCGGCGGCACACAGGGGGCAGCTCTCGGAGGCAAAGGTTGCTGCCTGCACCTGTAAAAGCGCGAAATGTGGAAAATCCAGCCCGCCTTTTCCGCCCGTACGGTCAATCAGCGAAGCCACGGCCAACACTTCCGCACCCATTGCGCGCAGCACCTTAGCCACTTCAAGGGTGCTTTTACCGGTCGTCACCACATCCTCGGCGATGATGATTTTTTCGCCGGGTTCGATGGTAAAACCGCGCCGCAGAACCATCTGCCCGTCCGCATCGCGCTCCGTGAAGATGCCGGGCACACCCAGCTGCCGGGCCAGCTCGTAGCCGATAACCACGCCGCCCATGGCCGGGCCCACTACCACGTCGGGCTGCAGACCAGCGGCTTGAATCTGGCCGGCCAGCGCGGCCGCAGCTGGCGCGGCCAGCTCCGGGCGACGCAGGAAGCGGGCACATTGCACGTACGTATCCGAATGCAGGCCCGACGAAAGCCGGAAGTGCCCGCCTAACAGGGCGTCTTCCCGCCGCAGCTGCTGCTCCAGCAGCTCGGCATTGAGGGCAATAGGCGAATGGATTTCGGAGATTTCAGTCATTTGATTCAGAAAGACTAAGATGCAAAAAGCCGCGTTGCAGCGGCTTTTTAGTTCAGGCAGGAGTCGGGTTCGCCACGGCCCGGAATTCATTGATTTGGTCTTTCAGCTCGCGGGCGGCGGCTCCGGCATCTTTTGCCTGCCAGATTCCCCGCGAGGAGTTGATAAGCAGGCCGCTGCCATCCTTGCGCAAGCCAGCCCGCAGCGTGGAGGACAAATCGCCGCCCTGCGCGCCAATGCCCGGCACCAGAAACCACTGCTCCGGGCAGGCGGCCCGCAGCTTGGCCACTGTTTCGGGCTCGGTAGCACCCACCACCAGGCCCACCGTTGAGTCGGGGATTTCCTCGTCCATGAGTTTGGCCAGCCGGGCAGCCCAGTCGCTGATTGAGCCGCCGCGCGTCATGGCCGCATCCTGCAGGCCGTGCTGGGGTTTGTTGGAGGTTTTGGCGAGCGAGAAAACCACTTTGCCGGGCCGGGCAAAGGGCCGGATGGTATCGTCGCCCATGTAGGGGTTCACGGTCACGCCATCGGCTCCTACCACGTCGTAGGCGAAGCGGGCGTACTGTTCGGCGGTGTTGGCGATGTCGCCGAATTTGCCATCCAGAATTACGGGTATGTCCGTGGGGATATCGCGCACTGTTTGTTGGAGCAGGGCCACTCCGTTTTCACGGCTCAGAAAGAACGCAAGGTTGGGTTTGAACGCCGCCGCGTGGGGCGCAGCTTCGGTAATGACTTCGCGCAGGCGGCGGGCCACGGTAGCATCGTCCCCGGTCGGGTCGAGGCCGACGCAGAGCAGGGAATTAGCAGCTTGAACGCGGGCAATGAGCTTTTGCATGGGAGCGTGTGGATAGGAGTAGTGAATTGAATAGCGAAGAATGAAGCAGGCAAGGTAGCCGCCACCGGCCAAACCAGCACTGCTGCCCCGCCGCCTAATTAGTGGATAGCGCCGCGTGCGTCACCTCGGCCGCCAGCCGCGCCGCCAGGCCCGGCGACAGCCATTCGCCGCTGGCCACCTGCACCGCCTGCGCTCCCACGCGCAGATAATCCTGCACGTCGCGCAGCGTAAAAATGCCACCCGTACCGAAAATGGGCAGCGTCAGGTCAGAGTCATTGGCCAGCTCCCACACGCAGCGCTGAGACAGCGGCCGCAAGGCCTCGCCCGAGAGGCCGCCCACCAGTGGCGCGGCAGCGCGGTCGGTGGGCAGGTGCAGCACTTTCAGGGTGTTGGTGGCGGCCAGGGCGGTGGCTCCGCCTTCCTGCGCACCCAAGGCCAGGCCCCGGATATGGTCGGGCCACGGCGGCAGCTTCACCACCACGGCCAGGTCGTCGCGTAGCTCGTTGCGCACGGCCTCGGTGGCTTCGCGCACGAAGCGGGCCGTCACGTCGGCTCCCGCCCCGCCGGGCGGCACCGTAATGTACACTTCCAGTCCGGCCAGCTGCTCGCCGGCTTCGCGCTGCAGGTAGCGCGCAATTTTGCGGAATCCCGGCACGCCCGGCGCGGTGATGCTCACAAACACCGGCACGCCGAAGCGGCGCAGGCGCGGCAAGTGTTCGTGCACCAACAGCTCGGCCCCTTCAATGTGCAGGTCGGTCCGGTTGAGCAGGGTCTGGTCGGCCACTTGCAGGATGCCTTCGTCGCCGGGCAATCCGGCGCGGGGCTCCATGGTCACGGTTTTCGTAAAAATCGCGCCCAGCTGCTCGTAGCCCTCGCCGCTGAGTTCCCACGGGGCCGCCGCCAGGCACACCGCATTCTGTAAGGTTATGGCTCCTAATTTCATATCAAATGCTCTTTATGTAAACTGTTAGCAGTTTGTGGTTGGTGGCCAGCTCGTTTTCAAGCCAGTAGCCAACGAATATAATAAGCCGCTGGTGAGCGAGCGATTGATTTAAACAGTGCCGCAGCGCCGGCATGACTACCTTATTTATCAGAACCAGCCGCGCATAAAAAAACCGTTTCGAATCACGAAACGGCGGCGGGGCAACAACCAGAAAGAATAAGCTGCAAATCAGCAAAACCAATGAAGGCCAAGACCTTGCGGTCTCGTTGCGGGGCTGCAGGCAGCGTTCCGCACTTCATCAACTGGTGACTGGGTTGAAGCACGATGCAAAATTACGGAATCATTTCGCCAGGCAAATTTCTGGTAATAATAAGTTTTCATCATGCGGAATTTTTGAGAATTTTTCACCGCGTGCTTTCTGTGATTCGAAGGAGATAGCCGGGATTTTTAAAGGCCGGTGCGGGCAAATATTTTTCCAACAAAATTTCGCGCTTGCGCTGCACTCGCGTAGCGCCGTAACTTTGACTGTTGATTCCGCCACGGAAACCTTCCGTGGCTCGGCGTCCCAAAAAAGCCCGTAGCACTCGCCTGAGTACCACGGGCTTTTTTCGTGTCAATCGCGCTTAGCTGGTCGGGCCGTCGTCCACGCGGGCCTCGATGGTGGCCTGCACCGCGCTGCTCACGGCCGAAAGCAGGTCGTAGCCCGTGGCCGCCTCAATGGCGTCGATGGAAGTGCGATAGCTGCCCCAGGCGGCGGCCAGGGTTTGGTTGTTGGGCGTGTCGATGGCGATAACACGGATGCTGCTGGTCACGCGGCTGGCGTCGGCGCTGCCTTCGGGCAGCACCACCACCACTTTCCAGCAGTTGCTGGGCACCGCGACGTTGCCGCCGGCAATGGTGGTGGCGTAGCCGTTGGTGCCGATGCCGCCGCTGCCGTAGCTCCCGCAAATGATGTAGAGCTCGTTGCCCTGGCTCACGAGGGTGCGGCAATAGTTTTCGAGGCCGACCCAGGTGCGCTGGTTGTTATTGGCCGCCTGCGGCATCATGTTGGTCATCAGAAAGGTAGCCGAGTTGTCGGCCACCGAGCCGGTGCGGTCGGCGCTGGGGCAGTTGTGGCTGCGGTCGAAGCCGGAACCGGTGTAGCTGCTGCTCGTGGCCCGGAACCAGCCCGTAGGCAGGGCGGCGTCGGCGGCAAAATTATCCTGGCGGGGCGCGCTGCCCAGCCAAGCGCGGCTCAGGTGCCAGCTCACCCAATTGGGTTTGCCCTTGTCGCGGTGGTAAGACAGGGCAAACTGCGGCTTGCTGAGCAGGTAGTTGGTGTAGTTGGCGGGGTTGGTGGTGGCGCCGCTGGGGTTGCCCAGAGCCAGATGGCTGTCGCGGGTAGCATCCGGGGCCGGTCCGGGGACAGGGGCGTCTTTTGCGCATCCGCCCGCCAGGGCCAGCAGCAGCGCGAAGCTGGTTATTCGAAAAACAGAAGGCTTCATTTAAGTAATTTCAAAGTCAGGGCAAAGAAGAACGAGCTGGTGGCGAGAGTCCCCGCCATAAATTGGGAATTGCAGCGACAAAGGTCACATTCAGAACAGTTTTTTGGCTTGGCCGGCGGGTGGCCCAGTGGTCGCATAGCTTATGAATCGCATTGCTAAAGACATATACCTCGTGTCAACCAGCTGTTTGAATTAATTTTTAGCTTATGCTAAATATATTTTTAGACTAACCTAAAAATCGCTCGTACTTTTGTCTGGGCTAGCTGCTGATGCGAGAAAAGTTCTCGGGATTGAGCAGCTACCCTTGGCTCTTATGTTTATTAAACACCTGTTAATTGTATTGTTGCTTCTGCCGCTGGCGCTGCAGGCCCAAACCCTGACCGGACAGGTGCTGGATGCGGCCGGCCGGCCGGTGCCCTTCGCCAGTGTAGCGGTGCCGACGCTCAGCCAGGGCACCACGGCCGACGAAAGCGGCCGCTTCACGCTCCCCGGCCTGCCCGCTGGCGCGCAAAAGCTGCAAGTGAGCGCCGTGGGCTACGCTTCGGCCACGCCCGGCATCACGCTGCCCACCGATAAGGTGCTCACCATCCGCCTCACGGCCGAGGGCAAAACCCTAGGCGAGGTGGTGGTGACGGGCGTGGGCCGGGCCACCGAAATCCGTCGCTCGCCGGTGCCCATCGCGGCCCTGTCGGGTAAGGAGATTCGCATTACTGCCAATTCCAACGCCATTGATGCCGCCGTGCGCGGCATTCCCGGCCTGAATGCTGTGACCACGGGCCCGAATATCAGTAAGCCCTTTATTCGGGGATTGGGCTATAACCGGGTACTGACCATGTTCAACGGGCTGCGCCAGGAAGGCCAGCAATGGGGCGACGAGCACGGCATTGAAGTGGACGGCTATGGCGTGGACCGCGTGGAGGTGGTGAAGGGCCCGGCCAGCTTACTCTATGGCTCCGATGCCGTAGCCGGCGTGGTAAACCTGATTCCGGCCCTGCCCAAAGGCCCCAACGGCGAACTGCACGGCGAGGCCCTGGCCGAGTACCAGGGCGTGAATGGCATGATTGGCAACTCGTTGGCTTTCAATTATCAGAAGGATGGTTTTCAGGCCGGCGTCCGCGGCAGCCACCGCCTGGCCCGCGACTATAGCAACGCCGTGGACGGCCGCGTATACAATACCGGCTTTGCCGAAACCCAGCTTACCGGCATGGTGGGCCTGAAAAAGAACTGGGGCGGCGTGCATCTCTGGCTCACGAGCTACGACAACCGCCAGGAAATCCCGGATGGCAGCCGCGATTCGCTCAGTCGCCGCTTCACCCGGCAGGTATTCGAGGCCAATACCGACGACATCAAGAACCGCCCGCTGGTGAGCGACGAGGAGTTGCGGAGCTACCGCATTGCCGACCTGCGCCAGCGCATCCGGCACTACCGGGCCTTTGCCACCAGCGAGGTGCGCCTCGGCACCGGCGAGCTGCGCCTGCTGCTGGGCGTGCAGCAAAACCACCGCCAGGAGTTCAACCACCCCACTGCCACCAACCAGCCGGGCCTGGCCCTGCAGCTCACCACCGTGAACTACCAGGCCAGCTACCTGCTGGCCCCCACCAACGGCTACGAGCTGACGCTGGGCGCCAATGGCATGAGCCAGGACAACCAGCACCTGAACGCCACCGACTTCGCCATCCCGCCCTACCGGCTGTTCGACCTGGGCGGCTTCGGAGTCTTGAAAAAGGCATTTGGGGCGCTGGAACTCACCAGCGGCCTGCGCTACGACGTGCGCCAGGTGCGCTGGGACGACTTTTACGTGGCCCCCAACCCGACCACGGGCTTCGACGCGGCAGCCGGACCGGCCACGCCCGGCGCCAATTTGCAGTACCCCAGCTTCCGGCGCAGCTACACCGGTCTCTCGGCCAGCCTGGGCGGCAGCTACGCCCTGGGCGAGCGGCTGGTGCTGCGCGCCAACATCGCACGGGGCTACCGGGCGCCCAACGTGCCCGAAATCGGCTCCAACGGCCTCGACCCCGGCGCGCATATCATCTACCTGGGCAACCGCGACTTCACACCCGAATTCAACGTGCAGCAAGACCTGGGCCTGCTCTATAAAGCACCGGATTTTGAAGCCAGCGTGGAAGTGTTTTACAACCGCGTCAACAACTTTATTTACCAGGCCCGGCAGTACGATGCCAGCGGCCAGGCCCTGCGCGACGCGGTGGGTAACTCGACTTATAAATTCCAGCAGTCGGCGGCCAATCTCTACGGCGGCGAAGTCGCGTTCAACATCCACCCCACGGCCCTGCCCTGGGCGAGCCTGCGCACCGGCGCGGCCCTGGTCATCGGCCGCAACGAAAACCCCGAGCTGCGCGAGCGGGTGGGCGACGCCGGCCGCTACCTGCCCCTGATTCCGGCCGCCAACTCGCGCTCTGAGCTGCGCTTCACGGCCCCCGAGCGGGCTGGTAGCCGCCTCGCAGGCAGCTACTTCCGCTTCACGATGGATGCTACCGCCGCCCAAAACCGCTTCTACGCCGTGGACGGGGCCGAAACCCGCACCGCTGGCTACGTGCTGTGCGGTGCGGGCGTGGGTACCACGCTCCGCACCAAAGCCGGCCGTGAAGCCGTGCAGCTGGTGTTGCAGGCCGACAACCTATTCGACGTGGCCTACCAGGCCCACCTCAACCGCCTGAAATACTTCGAATACTACACTGCCTCGCCCACCGGCCGCCTGGGCATCTTCAGTCCCGGCCGCAACCTGAGCGCCAAAGTGGTGGTGCCATTTTAGGCTTGGAGCCAC
>JAYSZD010000795.1:0-8033 GCA_043738185.1 Hymenobacter sp.
TTGCGCGAATCGCAAGTGCCGGAACCGGCCTCCGAGCAATCCTACTACCTCATGTAGGTCTTTCCTCCCGCGCCCTGCCAACCAGCCGTGCGGCAGTAGTCTCAACAGCCCGGCCGGCGCCGGCTAGTAAGGTAGATTGCACTTTTTCTTAAATGATGAATTTGCTCACTGTACACGAAGTCAGGCTGGAAGAGCGTGGGATTCCGGTTTTGCAGGGCATCAGCTTTACGCAGGCGGTGCAGCAGAAGGTGGCCATTATCGGGGAGTCCGGCACGGGTAAAAGCACCTTGCTTCAGGTTATTGCCGGCCTCATTCAGCCCGGCGCCGGGGAGGTGCACGTGGCGGGCAGCCGGGTGCGCGGCCCGGCCGAAACCCTGGTGCCCGGCCACCCCGGCGTAGCCTACCTCACCCAGAATTCCGCCCTGCCCCACGCCCTGCGTGTGGAGCAGGTGCTGCGCTACGCCAACCAACGGCCCGAACCGGAAGCTCAGGTGCTATACGAATGGTGCCGCATCAGCCACCTGGCCCAGCGCCGCACCAACCAATTGTCGGGCGGCGAGCAGCAGCGCGTGGCCCTGGTGCGGCTCTTGTTGGGCTCGCCCCGCCTGCTGCTGCTCGACGAGCCGTTTTCCAACCTGGACCGGGGTCACAAGCGCGATATGCAACGCATCATCGAGGAGGTAGGGCCGCGGCTGGGCATCACCTGCCTGCTGGTTTCGCACGACCCGGCCGATACCCTGTCGTGGGCCGATGAGCTGCTGGTGCTGCGCCAGGGGCGCATTATTCAGCGCGGCCCGCCCGCCCAGGTCTACCGGCAGCCCCTCACCACATACACGGCGGGCTTGTTGGGCGACTACAGCCTCCTCATCGGCCCCGACCGGCAGGCCCTGCTGCCGGTGAGCCGGCGCGCTGGTGCCGGTACGGTACTGCTGGTGCGGCCCGAAGAGTTCCGCCTCGGCCCGCCCGGTCCCGGCCAGCTGGCGGGCACCGTGCGCAACGTCCGGTTTTTCGGCAGCCGCCACGAAGTGGAAGTTGAGTTGCCACACCACACCATTCGGGTGAGCAGCCCGGCCGCTTCCTTCGAGCGGGACGCGGCCGTGGGCGTGTCGCTGGCCCCCGGCGCGGGCTGGAACATGCGCGTATCGGAACCGTCGGCTGTCTAGGCGTGGCTATCTAGACTCGTCGCGAACTGAGCTGCAAAAGAGCAGGTCAATTCGCGCCAGCAAGCGCATGTTCCCGTCAGGCTGCACAAAGCGGACACCGTAGCTATTCCACCGTCAGGCGCAGCGCTTTGGTGCCTGTTCGCACCACGTACACCCCGGTAGCATAGCCGGCTGGCAGCACCAGCACCGTCGTGCCGGTAGCATCGGCGGTGGCGGCCAGCACCTGCCGGCCCACGGCGTCGTACACCGTCACTAGCGTGCCGGGCCGGGCGCCGGTGAGCGTGGCCGCGTTGGTGGTGGGATTCGGAAACAGGGCCAGCCCAGCGGCCGGCCCGCTCACGGCCACCGGGCGGATGGGGGAGTAGCTGAAGGCGCCGTCCGCATCAATCTGGCGCAGGCGGTAGTACACCAGGCTGGCGCCGTAGCGGATAATATTGGGGTCCACCAGCCGATACTCGTGGGCCTGCGTGCTGTTGCCGTGGCCGGCCACTTGCCCGATGCGGCGGAACGAGCGGCCATCGGCGCTGGCTTCCACCTCAAACCGGTCGTTGTTTATTTCCGAGGCCGTGGCCCAGCGCAGCAGCGCATCAGCCCCCAGCGGCTCGGCCGTGAAGCGCACCAGCTCAACCGGCAGTGGGGAGTCGCTGCTACTGAGGGTGAGCCGGCCCAGCGCGGCCGTGGCAAACGAGAAGCTGCGGGTGTCGCCGCTCACGGTCGTGGCGTGCGGACTGCCCACCGCCACCCAGGCGGCGCTGCCCACCGGGGCGCGCCACGCCTGCGTCTGGCTGAAATTGGTCAGGCCATTGTCGTCGTCGGCCAGCCAGTGCAGCGTTACGGCCACGGGAGCGGTGGGGGCGACGGTGGTTTCCACGGTCCAGATGCGGTCGATGCCCTTCTGGCTGGGCCTGCTCAGGTTAGTGGCCCGGCTCAGGTTGTCGGCGAGCAGGCCGGCCGTTCGCGTGGCCGTTACCTGGCCCAGGCCCGAGTGGTCGAGGCTCAGGCCGTGGCCGAAATCGAGCACGCCGCTACCGGCCGCCCGAATGATGCGCAGGTTGCCTTGCACGTACTGGCCGGGGCCTTCGCCGCTCAGGGTGGCCCCGTTGGGCAGGGTGAGGGTGGCAGTGGGGGCGGTACGCAGCAGGCCGCTTTGCAGCATCAGGGCCGTTCCCACGATGAGGTCGGCGGGCAGGCTCAGCGTGCGCTGGCCCACGGCTCCGGTATTATTGAACACCAGCGTACTCACGGTAGCGGTGCCGGGTACGAAGGTCTGGCCCGTGGTGCCGCCGAAGAGCAGCGTGCCGCTGGAAACCAGCGTGCCGGCGTTAGTCAGGTCGCCGGTGAGCTCCACGGTGCCGGCGTTGCTCAGGGTGCTGCCGGCGTGGTTCTGCACCGCGCCGGGTACGTAGAGCGTGGTGCCGGCCTGCACGGTGAGGGTACCGCCGTCGTTGGTGAGCGTGGCCTGGGCCATGCCGGGCAGGGCAGGCAGCAGCAGGGCAAGGGTGAGCAGTGGTTTCATGAGAACATTTTTAAGCTATCAGCTAATAGCCGTTAGCTATTAGCTTAAGAAAAACTACCGCTGGGCCTGGCTGCCGGCCGCCTCCAGCCGCCGCAGCCGGGCCTCGAAGGTTTCCAGGGTGGCGGTGGCCTGGGCGGCTTTGGCGTCGGTGGCGGCGGCATGGGCCTTCAAGGCAGTATTTTCTGCCTCCAGGGCGGCTACTTTGCGGGCCAGCTCCTGGGTGGCGCTCACGTTGAGCATGGCCAGGGCGTCGTAGTCCACCGAGCGGAAGTCGTTGACGTACTTGCCGTAGACGAACAGGCCGGCGGCGTGGGCCTCGGCACTGGCAAAGCGCACGGTGTAGGCGTCCACCACGGTCACGTCGGGGTCGAGGCTCTGGTTGGCGGGGGTGTAGAAGCGCATGCGGCCGCCGGCGGCGGGCAGGCCGTGGGGCTTGGCGGTGGTCACGGTGAGGTACCCGTTGGCGAAGCTGATTTTGGTCGCCTTTTCGAAGATGTCGGGCAGGGCCTGGTGGCTGCGCGTAACGGCGGCGGGCAGCACCTCTTCCACCTCCTGGGCAATAACCTTTTTCACCACCTGGTTGGTGTTGTTGAGCTGGTCGATGTAGGTGTAATCGGTGATGCGGAGGCGGTTAAGCAGGGCCAGGTCGGTGGCCCGGTCGCTGAGGCCGACCACGTTTTTGATGCGGCGGTCGGAGGTGGCTTGCAGACTGCCGGCCACGATGTAGCCGTTCACCCACACTTCGCCGTTCTCAAAGTAGGCGGCCACGTTCTTAGTGCCCGAAGCGTTGTTGATGTGAGTCAGGAATTGTTGATTGGCCGAGGTGAAGAAGGTGATGCTGCCGTTACTGGGCGTGGCCGTGGCCGAACCACTAACGTGCAGCTTGGCAAAGGGGGCGCTGGTGCCGATGCCCAGGCGGCCGTTGCCGTCGAACCGCGCCCACTCGGCTACGGTGTTGGAGCCGGTGCTCACGGCATTGGACTGGCCGAACACGATGCCGCCCGCCCCCAGGCCCTGCTGGTTGAGCAGCAGGGTTTCGCCCACGCCGCCGCTGCGGTTCCATTGCAGGTGCGCGCCCTGAGTGCTGATGAGGCTGTTGGCGCGCACCACCAGCGCCCCGGCCACGTCAAGGGCGGCGGTGGGGCCGCTGGTGCCAATGCCCACCTTGCCGTCGGTGGTCACACGCAGGCGCTCGGCCTCGGCCCCGGCCGCGCCGGTGCTGATGAGGACGGTACCTCCTTCGCGGCCACTCAGCAGCAGGCGCTTGCCGTTGGTGCGCAGTACGGCATCGCCGGTCTGGGCAATGTCGGAGTACTGGCCGGCACCGCCGGCCAGGCCCAGGTTGAGCGAGCCGCTGGCGGTGCTGGCAATGGTCAGGCCCACCGAGCCGCTGGCCACGGTTAGTTGCGCGTTGCCGGCCACTTCGAGCTTCTGGCCGGGGGCGGCCACGCCCACGCCCAGGTTGCCGCTCACGGTGGCGTTGCCGGTCACGTCGAGCCGCTGGCCGGGGCTGAGGTTGCCGATGCCTAGGTTGCCGCTCACCACGGCGTTGCCGTTCACGTCCAGCTTCTGGCTGGGGTTCACGCGGCCAATGCCCAGGTTGCCGTTGTTGAGTAGCGCAAACTGGCTGAAGGTGGCCGGGCCGTTGGCCGAGAGAAAGAGGGTGCCGCTGGTGGTGTAGAGGCCCACATCGTTGCCGCCGCTGTAGTTGCGTTTCAGGCCGTGGTTGTCGTTGCCCAGGTACACCGCGCCCGCGCCGCCGCCGGTGCTGCCCACCGTGATGGCGGCCGAGTTGTCGGTGGTCCGCACGTCGAGCAGTGTGGTGGGGGGGCTGTTGGTGCCGATGCCCACGTTGCCGGTGCTGCTCACGGTTAGGCCGGCGCTGCCGCCGTTGCCGGTCAGCTGGTAGGTGGCCAGGTTCAGGTTCTGGGTGGCGGTGTGGTTGCCCAGGTTGTCGTAGGTGCCGGGCACGTTCGTGATGTTGCTGCCGTCGAGTACCGGAGCAGCCAGCACCGGGTTGGGCGTAAGCACAATGAGGCCGTTGCCCGCCCGGTAGCTGCCGGTCATGGTCAGGGCACTGATGCCGGTGGTAGCCCCCCACGACGAACCGCCGCCGCCTGCGCCCGCCGCCCGCGCGGAGTAGGTGCTGCCGCCGCCGCCGCCGTAATAGCCGCCGCCGCCGCCGCCGCCTTCAAAAATACCCACACCGCCCTGGCCCAGGGTGCCGCCCTGGTTGCCGCCCGCAGTTTGGGTAGCCCCCGTGCCGGCGAGGTTGCCCCCGCCCGTGCCGCCGTCGCTGCCGTTGGGGGCACCGCCCGCCCCGCCCGCGCTCTGGCTGGACGCCCCGCCGCCCCCGGCCGCTACCAGCAGGCGCTCGGTCAGGGCGGTGCTGGGGGCCGTGGCCGAGCGGCGCACATCGCTGGCCCCGCCGCCGCCGCCGCCCCGGTTGCCAAAGCCGTCGTAGCCACCGTTGCCGCCGCCGTTGTAGCCCGCCCCGCCCGACGAAACCCCGCCCTGCGTCGTAATGGGGGCCAGGGTGCCGGCCCCGCCCACGTACAGGGTCAGGGTTTCACCGGGCGTCACGGCCAGCGTGGCCTGCACCCGCGCTCCCTGTCCGCCCGTTCGCGCACCGCCGTTGCTGCCGCCCTGGGCCCCCAGCACTTCCACGCCCAGGCGGGTTACGCCTTCGGGCACGAAGTAGGTTTGCGGGGCCCCGGTGTAGGCGAAGGTAATGGTGGGGTACACCAACGCCTGCTCGGTGGCGCTCAGGCCCGCTTCCCAGCGGGTGCCGTTCCAGGTGTTGAACTTGTTGGTGTCGGTATTGTAGAGGGTCAGGCCGGTGGCCGGGCTGCCAATGGCATCGCGCTGCAGCTGGGTCAGGCGGGGGGGCAGTAGTCCTTTGGTGGTGCTGCTCACTTCGAGCGCGGCCGAGGCGGCCGGGCTGGCGGTGCCAATACCCACCGCCCCCGCGCTGCTCACGCCCAGGCCGGTGCTGCCCCCGTTGCCCACCAGCAGGTTGGCCCCTAGGTTCAGGGCCTGGGTGGCGGTGTGGTTGCCCAGGTTGTCGCCGGGCACGTTCACGAAGTTGCTGCCATCGAGCGCCGGGGCCGCATAGGCAGCTGCCGGCGCCACGACGATGAAGCCATCGCCGGCCCGGTAGCCGGCAGTCATGGCAATGCCGCTGCTGCCCGTGGGCGTGGCCCACGACGAGCCGCCGCCGCCCGCGCCGGCGCTACTCCCGCCGTTGTTGTCGCCGCCGCCGCCGCCGTAGTAGCCGCCCCCGCCGCCCCCGCCGTCGGTGGTGCTCAGGGCATCGCCGCCCTGGCCTAGTCCGCCGCCCCGGTTGCCGCCCGCGGTTTGGGTGGCCCCCGTGCCGGCCAGGTTGCCCGTGCCGCCCAGGGCACCCGTGCCGCCGTTGCTGCCGTTGGGGGCACCACCCGCCCCGCCCGCACTCCGGTTAAGGCCGCTGCAGGCCCCGCCGCCGCCGGCCGCTACCAGCAGGCGCTCGGTCAGGGCGGTGCTGGGGGCCGTGGCCGAGCGGCGCACGTCGCTGGCCCCGCCACCGCCGCCGCCCCGGTCGCCACTGCTGTAGCCCGCGTTGCCGCCGCCGTTGTAGCCCGCCCCGCCCGGTGCCGCCGGCGCGATAACGCCGGCCCCGCCCACGTACAGAGTCAGCACCTCGCCGGGAACCACCACCAGCGTGGCCTGCACCCGCGCCCCCTGCCCACCCGAGAAGCCGCTGCCGCTCCGCCCGCCCTGCGCGCCCGCCGCATCCACGCTCAGGCGCGTCACGCCTTCGGGCACGGTGTAGGTCTGCGGCCCGCCGGTGTAGGTAAACGTCCGCACCGGGTTCGTCACCGGCTGCTCGGTCACGCTCAGGGTGGCCTCCCAGCGGGTGCCGTTCCAGGTGTTGAGCCTGTTGGTGCTGGTGTTGAATATGGTGAGGCCCGCCGCCGGGCTGGCAATGGCGTCGCGTTGAGCCTGGCTCAGGCGCGGGGGGAGCATCCCCTTGGTAGCACTGCTTACGTCGAGGGCCGCCGAGGCGTCGGGGGTGGTGGTGCCGATGCCCACGCCGCCGGTCTGGGCCTGGGCAAGCTGGGGGGCGGCGGCCAGCAGCAGGGCGGCCAGCGGGGCGAGGAGGTATTTGTTTCGCATAGAAGCAGGGATAAAAAAGGCAGGCAAAACCCGCTCCCGCCGTGCGGCGGCGCCGGCCCCGAGGGCTAACCTCAGGGGCCGGCGCACCGCCCGCTCCGGGTAGAAGCGGTGGCCGATGGGTTCGGGACGCCGGGGCGGTGGTCCACCAGCCCCGGCGACTGCAAACCTGCGCCCGTGGCCGCGCTATTTCCTAAAAAGGAGCGTAGACAAAGTATGGACAGCTGCTGTAACCAACTGATAGACAGAAAATAGATTTTGGGTGTCCCGCCGTTTCGGGGAGGGGAGGGGCGCGCGGCGGGCTACGCGGGGGCGGCCCGGCGCGGGACAGGGCGCGGGGCGCGGCGGGGCGCGGTGGGGCGGCGGGGGGACTGCCCGTCGCCCCACCCACCCTTGAATTTGTCAGCTATCTGCTACTTTGGGAGCTTACTCCTCAAACCCCACCTTGACGATGGAAGACCTGTCTGCCTCCGCTGCCGACCCCGCACTGCCCACCACGCCCGAGGCCCGGGCTGCCTACATCAAAGCGGCCCAGACCAAGCCCGACCTGGTCGGGCTCACGCGCCTGTTCGAGGCCGAGCTGCTGGCGCTGCCCGCGTTTGGTGAGGCGATGGCGCCCTATTTCGCGCAAAGCGGCTCGCACGTAGCCCGCATGTACGCCAATGCCAAAGCCGTCGCCTACCTGCGAGGACCGGTCCTGCTGAAGCAGGCCGGCGCGCGCTTCGTCGAAATCCGCGAGGCGGCGGCCCACGACCTGTGGGAGATTCAGCAGAAAAAGCTCTTTGACCTGCAGTGCCGCTGGCGGGCCGAGGACATCTCCCTGCCCGGCCTGCGCCACACCCAGCAGTTCCGGCAGTGGGAAAATTACCTCGAACACTGCCCCTGGCTGCCGCCCATCACGGTTGCCGAAGTGGCCCTCTACCAGGACTACCTGCGCTCCGACGCCTACGTGCCCAACCAAAACTGGCAGTGGCAGGACTACGACGGTTTCCGGCGCGCCGCCGAACGCGCGAACGGCGTCGATGCTGCTTACGAGGCCGCTTACGATGCCGACGATGCGGTCAGCCCCGACGACGGCTACCGCGCCGCCAACCGCGCGCTGCGCCGCCGCCTGCCGGCGTGGTATGTTTACCACAACGCCGCCACCGGCGCCGACCTGCTGGCCCTGCCCGACGTGCGCGGCGAAAAAGAAGCGTACTACA
>JAYSZD010000796.1:0-1278 GCA_043738185.1 Hymenobacter sp.
TGACTATCCGGTTTACCGTTTTTCAAGCGGGTTCAGCCAGCAAGAAAGGGCCTATGCGTTGCCTCTGGGAAGGCGAAAAAAGATTTGGGTAAGGACAAGGCTGCTCAGGTGAGCAGCCGGGGCTTTTGCTTTTCGAACGCTTAAAAATCGGTGCTGCCGGTGGTGGGGCGGCGGTGTTTTTGCCAGTCGGCATCGTAGCGTGCGCCGCCGAAGAGGTAGAGCATGATGGTGCGGGAATAGCGCAGTACCAACGGCATGAGCAGCAGCGACACCACGGTCACCGTCACCACATATACCCAGGTGTCGGGGTCGCCGAAGAGGAAATACAGCGGGATACCTACGGCAAACATGGTGGCCACGTTGAAGGCGAAGGTGATGTACATCGAGCCGAAATAAAACCCCGGCTCGGGCTCAAACGACTGCCCGCACACGGGGCATTGGGCCGGCATTTGGGCGAACTTGGTGAGGTTGAGCGCGGGGTAGCTGAAGAGCTTGCCTTCGTGGCAGCGCGGGCAGCGCAACGCCAGCAGCGCCAGGGAAGAAGATTCGAGGGGAGTATCCATGGGGAGGGGAACGGGAGAGAGGGGAGTACGAGCCAACAGCTTGCAGCCGGTAGCCGGTAGCCGGTAGCTTTTTGATTCATCAACAAGTAATTGCGTCGGACACATTACCTGCCTGATTTGGAACAGAAACGTAACAGCTCATACGCACGAATGGCGGGCCGTATGGTAAAGTAGCGCTTTTGCCAGACCCGCGGCTGGTTGGGGCCAGCGCCCGGCCGTTTCTAGCAGGCGCACTCAGGCCGCAAAAGTAGACCCCGCGCGGCGGGCCGTACCTTTGGGTACTGCTGGGGTCTGGTTGGCCCTGACTGGCGGACGCCCTGGCGGCGTCGCGTCAACGGGTACGGCTCGTGGCTGTAGTCGTTGATTTGGAGGCTTTTGGACCTTTGAACCAGCTTGGCCGACGCCCGCCAGCAGCGACTTGTTGCCTTGTTGTTGTGGATACTTCTTTGTTGAATCGCTCGGCCTTGTGGGCCGGGCTGCTGGGCGCGTGCGCGTTGCTGCCCGGCTTTAGCGCGCCGACGCCCCGGCCCGTGGCCGCCCGCAGCCGCACCTTCGTGCTCACCACCACGGCCACTGTGCCCGTGCCGCCCGCCGGCACCAAAACCCTCGACGTGTGGCTGCCCGTGCCGCATTCCGACGCCTCGCAGGACGTGCGCGCCCTCAAAGTTGAGTCGCCCGTTCCGTACAAAATCGAAAAGGGCGCCTTCGGCAACCA
>JAYSZD010000797.1:0-1278 GCA_043738185.1 Hymenobacter sp.
CCACAACCTCCAGGAACACAGCATCGTGCTGATTCGTGGCGGCCGGGTTAAAGACTTGCCAGGTGTTCGCTACCACATTATCCGTGGCGCCCTGGACACTGCCGGTGTAAGCGGCCGGACCCAGCGTCGTTCGAAGTACGGTGCCAAGCGTCCGAAGCCCGGTCAGCCCGTCGCAGCAGCGAAAGGCGCACCCGCTAAGAAGAAAAAGTAATTTATTAGTTGTCAGTTGCTAGCTGTCAGTTGTTAGGCCATTCAGGGCCTTCAAACGACTGACAACTAGCAACTAACAACTAACAACTAAATAAACTCATGAGAAAGTCAAAACCAAAAAAGCGCATCTTGCTGCCGGACCCTAAATACAAGGAGACGCTGGTAACCCGCTTTGTGAACTATATGATGTACGACGGTAAGAAAAACCTGGCGTACACCATCTTCTATGACGCCTGCGACCTCGTGGAGCAGCGTACCAAGGAGAGCGGCCTCGAAATGTGGCGCAAAGCGTTGAACAACGTGATGCCCACCGTGGAAGTGAAAAGCCGCCGCGTAGGTGGTGCCACCTTCCAGGTGCCGATTGAAGTGCGCGCTGACCGCCGCATTTCGGTAGGTGCCAAGTGGATGATTCAGTACGCGCGTCGTCGTGGTGAGAAGACCATGAAGGACAAGCTGGCTGGCGAAATCATCGCTGCTGCCAAAGGCGAAGGTGCTGCCGTTAAGAAGAAAGACGACACCCACCGCATGGCTGAGGCCAACAAGGCCTTCTCGCACTTCCGTTTCTAAATAGCCATTAGGTAGCTGGGGTCTTAGGGACTTGGATTTATTTGACGCGTACAACCGTTGAACAACCCAAGACCCTAAGACCCCTAGTCCCTAAGACCCCAACCCACATCATGGCCGTTAACAAAGAACTTTACTACCTCCGCAACATCGGGATTATGGCGCACATCGACGCCGGTAAGACCACGACCTCGGAGCGTATTCTGTACTACACGGGTAAAACCCACAAAATCGGGGAAGTGCACGATGGTGCCGCCACGATGGACTGGATGGAGCAGGAGCAGGAGCGCGGCATCACGATTACCTCGGCTGCCACCACCACCTTCTGGAACTACCCCACCGACATCAAGGGTGACCCGACGCCGGATACCAAGCAGTACAAAATCAACCTGATTGACACGCCCGGCCACGTAGACTTTACGGTGGAAGTGGAGCGCTCGCTCCGCGTATTGGACGGTGCTGTTGCGTTGTTCTGCGCCGTTTCGGGCGTTGAGCCGCAGTCGG
>JAYSZD010000798.1:0-3130 GCA_043738185.1 Hymenobacter sp.
CTCGGTGGCCAAAGACGGCTCGGCCCCGCAGATGACGGAGGCCGAAATCCGGGCGGTGGTAGAAACTGCCCGCGACCTGGGCCTGGCCGTGGCCTGCCATGCCCACGGCGCCGAAGGCATGAAGCGGGCCGTGCGGGCCGGCGTCACCAGCATCGAGCACGGCACGCTGATGGACGACGAAACCATGCAGCTGATGAAGAAAATGGGCACCTGGTACGTGCCCACCATCACGGCGGGCAAGTCGGTGGCCGACTCCGCCAAAATCCCCGGCTACTACCCGGCCCTGGTCACGCCCAAGGCGCTGGCCATCGGCCCCAAGCTACAGGGCACTTTTGGCCGGGCCTACAAGGCCGGGGTGAAAATTGCCTTCGGCACCGACGCCAGCGTGTACCGCCACGGCGTGAACGCGCTCGAATTTGGCTACATGACCGAGGCAGGCATGCCGGCCGTCGAGGCCCTGCGCAGCGCCACGCTGAGCGCGGCCGAGTTACTGGGGCGCAGCAGCGACCTGGGCACGCTGGAAGCGGGAAAGCTGGCCGACATCATTGCCGTGGAGGGCAACCCGTTGCAGGACATTTCGGCCATGATGCGGCCCCGCTTCGTGATGAAAGCCGGCGTGATGTACCGACAGGAATAAGCAGGCGCATGGGCCAGGCGTTTTGAATGTCAGGGCCATTACCGAACTTTGGGAGGGCGTTTTTATTCAATCCGACAATCTTTCCAATTATCATGAAAAAAACCTTATTGCCGCTGCTTTTGGCGGCGCTCGTGCTGGCCAGTGGCACCGCGGGTGCCTGGGGATTCTTCGGCCACCGCACCATTACGCAGGTGGCGGTGTACGAGCTGCCGGTTTCGATGCAGGCATTCTACTACCGGCACATGGCCGAGCTGGTGCGCCAAAGCACCGCCCCCGACGAACGCCGCAACGACGACCCCACCGAGGCGCCCAAGCACTTTATCGACGTCGACCACTTCTCTGAGGACAACCCTTTTGGCAAAATGCCCCGGCAATACGAAAAGGCAGTGGCCAAATTCACGGCCGACACCCTGCAGAAGTACGGCACCGTGCCGTGGGTTATCATCGAAACTAAAAATAAGCTCACCGAAGCCTTTCGGCAACGCGACACGGTAGGCATTGTGACGTACTCGGCCGAGCTGAGCCACTACATGGGCGATGCCTACGTGCCGCTGCACACCACTATCAACTACGACGGCCAGCTCACCGACCAAAAAGGCCTGCATAGCCTATGGGAAAGCCAGCTGCCCGAGCGCTTCATCAACGACTACAAGCTGTTCGGGGACGAGGCCAAGTACATCAAGGACCCGCTAGCGGCGGTGTGGGGCGTGGTGCAGGAAAGCTTTGGCTTCGTGGGCGAAACCTTTGACCGGGCCAGCAAGATTGAGAAAACCATGAAGCCCGACGTGCGCTTCACCTTTTCGCACCGCTACGGCAAAACCACGCGCCGCTACTCTGATGCCTTTGCCGACGAGTACGAAAAAGCCGTGGGCGGCATGGTGAGCTACCGCATGAAAATGGCCCCCACCATGATTTCTTCGCTCTGGCTCACCGCCTGGCAGGATGCCGGCAAGCCCAACCTCAACGAGCTGATGCACCTGGGCCGCCCCACCAAAGTGGAAAAGGAAAAGCTGACCCTGGAGCTAGCCGCCTGGAAAGCCAACACCCTGAGCCAGAATCAGCTGCTGCTGGCCCAGCAAAAAGCCAAGAAAATAGAAGCTGCCGATGAAATCAAGCCCGCCAAAGACATGGGCGCGGCCCCCAAAGAAGTGAAGGAGGACGAGCCGGCTGAGCCCGCCGAACCCGCGCCGGTTACTGAACCCGCCCCCCCCGTTGACAAGCTGAAGGTGAAAACCAAAAGCGAGAAAGGCACCGAAAAAACCAAGCAAAAGGCCAGCGACTGGTAAGCGCACCGGCCGAGCCGCCGGACCAAAAAAAAGGTCGCGCCCATCGGCTTGGTCCTTGCCCAGGTTTGTAGCAGCCCCCCCGAACGCCTCAGGCCACAGCAACGAACAAAAGCCTCCCGGATGAGTCCGGGAGGCTTTTTCTGTTTTAACGGGATATTATTCTTACTGGAGGAGGCGGGGCGGCGGGCGGGACACGGCCCCAGTAGCAGAACAAGGTAGAACGTCGGACTAAAAACAAGCAGGTTTTCTACCTCACGAGTAGAAAACCTGCTTGCAATATGAAATATTTTCTACCTCAAAATTTCCCCACTGCTGCTGGTTGTAGTCACCCCGCTCTTTTGGAGGAGCACTCCGAAAGCCACCTGAAAAAAAGTTGTACTCCCCACCGTTAGCAGATTGCGCTAAACCGTTTTACGGGCAGCGTGCGTTGCCGCAGCAGTCTGGTGCTCATCGCCCCGCGCCGCAAGTGCCGGGCGTATCACCCACCCGTCAGGCGGTCGGACCGGGCCAGGCTGGAAGGCCCGGGCTTTTTTGGCTGCGCAAACCGGCCCCGGCTGCCCCAGAATGCGGCCTTATCTTGCCCCGGCTTCAGCTTTTTTACTTTTGTCTATGGCAATTTATTTCCACTACCAGCGGGCTGTTTTGGGCCTGGCACTGCTGACGGCCTGCAACCAGGCGCCGCCCGCTACGGATGCCCCGCAGGCGGCAATGCCCGTGCCCGGCCCCGATTTGGCCACGCTCACCGATAGCGCCGCGCCAGCTGCGCTACTGGCCTACGGCCGCCAATACCCCGGCTCCGAAGTGCTGGTGCGTACCCGCCTGGGCAACATCCGGGTGAAGCTCTACGACGACACGCCCATTCACAAAGCCAACTTTCTGCTGCTGGCCCGCAAGGGCGTATTCGACGAAACCATGTTCAACCGCGTGGTGAAGGACTTTGCCGTGCAGGGCGGCCAAACCTACGGCGCCCGCACCATCCGGCTGAAGCGCTACCGCCTGCCGCCGGAATTCCGGCCCGCGCACTTCCACAAGAAAGGCGCTCTGGGCATGGCCCGCTACGACGACGAGCAGAACCCCGGCCGCCTGTCTTCCAATACCGATTTCTACTTCGTAGTGGGCGAAAAGCTCACCCCCGCCCAGTCGCCGGCCATGGCCGGCCGCAAGCTCACCCCGGCCCAGATAGCAGCCTACGCCACCGTGGGCGGCG
>JAYSZD010000799.1:0-3126 GCA_043738185.1 Hymenobacter sp.
CCGTTGGCCAGGCCGCTGCTGCCAAACATCTTGTAGCTGGCCGAGCGCACGTCGTGCACCGTGCCCACAATGCCCATGATGGCTTGCAGCTGCGTCACGGCCTGGGCCTGCACTGTTTCTTTGGCCAGGGTGGCATTCTGCTTGGCGGCGTCAAGCTCGATGTCGGTGGGCAGGGCCTCGAAGGCCTGGCGCAAGGCTCGGAAGGCGGCCACGCGGGCGGCGGTCACGCCGCGCGGGGCCAGCTCGGCGGCATCGCGCACCAGGTAGCCGTGCTTGTCGAAGCTGACTTTAATCAGCTCGCTCTGGGCCATGTTGAAGAGGGAAGAGGGGTGCGTTTGACGCATCAGTAGGAGGGGTAAAGCGGTACGGGGATAGGCCATTAGCTCCAACCGCAGCCGGAGGTGCGGCCAAGGTAGCAAAACGTTTCGTATTCCCCTCCCAACCTCCCGCACACCCCTCCCAACGCCCCGCGTAGCTGCCCAAACGCGCCCCCCACCCGCCCCAATACGCGGCTTCCCTTTCCGGGTGGTCAGCGCCCGGCTCCGTCCGCTCCGCGCCTGCCTCCGAACGCTCAGCACACCCCTCCGGACACGCAGCGCAAGGTCTTCTGGGCGTTCGGAGGGGCGGGCGGGCTGCTGGTGCGGCCGTGGGGCCCCGGCGCTGCGCCGCGGCCCGCATAAGGAGGTGGGCCGCCCCCATTGGCGGCGGCCACGAACGCAGGTGAATGGGCGCCTGCCCCTACAAAAATCGCGCTTTCAGCTCCGGGGTGGGCATCATGCAGCTTTCCTGCCGGCCAAACCAGCGGTAGCGGTTGCGGGCCACCAGGCGGTAAAGCGCGTCGCGCCAGGAACCGGGCAGCGCCCAGCCCAGGCCCACCAGCCGCCACACTCCGCCCAGGCCCTGCGCGATGCGCAGCACCGCCGTGGAATGCGAGTAGAGCCGGCCGCCGCTGAGCAGCAGCACCGATTCGGGGGGGGCGGCCAATTCGGCGGGGGCCAGGCCGTGGGCCGTCAGCAGGCGCTGGCCGGCGTCGCTCTGCAAGGCAGCGAACCGGAAGCGGCCCGCCGGGTCGTGGCGAATAACGAACTGGACAAAGCCATTGCAGAGGTTGCACACCCCATCAAAAAAGATGGTATCGGGAGCAGCTGGAGCCATGAGAATCTAAGTAGCGAGGGCGACAGGAACAAGTCTGCTGTATATCGTTTGGTTTGTCATGCTGCACTTGTCGAAGCATGACGGGTTTTAGTTTATGGTTAGCCTGCACAACAGATTGAGCAAGTCGGCCGCTCCACGCTAGCTAAACAACAACCCTACTGTGACCCGCTGCCAAGGAAAATAACGGCCAACAGCTGAAAGCCAGCAGCTGAAAAACGCTACGCCCACTGCTTAAGGTATTGAAACACCTCCGGGTGGGTGAGCAGGCCGCCGTGGTGCTGCCGGCTGAACACGGCCGTGCGCACGTTGGCCCCCACTGGCAGGCTGGCCTCATCGCCAAAGGTAGCGTGGCCGCGGGCGCTGCCCTGGCCCACCAGTCCATCGCCAAAATACTCGCGCAGCGCCGAGGGCCGCGACGTATGCAGCCAGGCGCCCATCAAAATATGATATTGCACACCGGGCAGGGGCGGCACCGCCGTGCGCGGGGGCGTCAGGTCGTCGGCGTGCGCGTCCTGCCAGTCCTCATCCACTAAAATGGAGTAGCGCAGGTCCTTGATGCCATTGCTGCGCTGGTTGAGGGCTTTGCTCAGAAACCGGGTTGGAAACAGGTTGATGCGGTGCAGCAGCCGTGCCGTGAGGTGGGAGTTTTGCTCCAGCCACGAGCCGTCGTTGGGCGTGCCCAGCAGGAATACAGAACGTAAATGCGCCAGCCAGGGCGCTTCATTAATTAAAAATTGGGAGTTAGAAATTAAAGGTTTTGCGTCTGGTTCTGTGGTCCCATTCGCTTCATCCTCGATTTTTAACTTTTCATTTTTCATTTTTAATTCACTCCCATAATACCCGGCCGAGCGGATGATGAGCCCGCCCATGCTGTGCCCCACCAGCACGAGCGCCCCCACGGAATCGGGGTAGGTTTCGACCAGCTCGGTGAGCAGGCGACTGAGCTCCCGGCCGTTTTCGGAGAGGTGCAGGCCCGAGTTGAAGCGGAGGTAGAGGGCCCGTACGTGGGCTTCCTCGGCCAAGCGCGGGCCGTAGCGCCGGCTGCCGGGCACGTCCTGAAAACCAGTTTGCCAAATGTGCTCGTCGCCCATGAGGCCGTGCACGAAGACCACCGTTTTTTGGTGTGGCTCGCTCAGGCGCAGGTCGGCCACGGCCACATCCTGCCCGCCCCGCCGGAAGCTCATCCGAATGGCGCGCGCGTCGTAGCGGGCCGCCAGCTGGTCGCCCAACGCCCCGTTCAGCACCGGCAAAAAAAAGTGCTGGTGGGCCCGGCCCGACCGCACCAGGTAGCTTGCGCCCCGCACCGGCAGCAGGGCCGCCCGCCCCACAGCCCCCAAGGCACGCCGAAAACGAGAAGGCTGGTTGGGGTCGGAATCTGGCATGATGGTGAAATACAGTGGGAGTGAACCGCTAAATTAATGCCGGGGCCGCGCACGATGCTGCCAGCAGCATAACCAGCCATGCACCCTTCTCCTCGAAATCGCCGTACATTTGAGTCCCAATCCCAAGCACTTTTTCATGAAGCTTTCTTCCCGTTCCGCCCTGGCCCTGCTACTGGGCACTGCCCTGGCTGGCTCTCTCTCGTCCTGCGACTATCAGTGGACTCCCGGCGTTAATACCCAGTTCCAGCATGGTTTCACCAACCCCCCCGGCTGGCACAAAGTCGATGTGAACCGCGACAGCATCAATTACAAGCAGGAAACCACGCCGCCCATTGGCGTCGGTTCGGCCACGGCCATTGCCAACGGCACCGTGCAGGAGCAGCTCGACTCGGCCCCGGCCGGGCAAAATGCCACTGCGCCCCAGTCGGCCAGCGGCACGATGGCGCCCGTAGGCACCGCCACCAATGGCGATGGCAATAAGAACGACAAGCCGCAGCCGGACACCCAGCCGAAATAATTATTTTTACAACTAAAAAAGCCCGCTTCATTCTTTTTGAAGCGGGCTTTTTTGGTGTTTAAATGTTTTCAC
>JAYSZD010000800.1:0-1274 GCA_043738185.1 Hymenobacter sp.
TCGTCAATCATGGCCACGTCGAGGCCGGAGAAGGGCTCATCGAGCAGGATGAGGTGCTCGGAGCAGAGCAGCTGCTGGGCGATGGCCGCCCGCTGGCGCTGCCCGCCCGAGAGCAGGGCCGGGTACTTTTTGCGGTGTGGCGCGAGGCCGAACCGTTCCAGGTAGGCGGCGACGTGCTGGCGGGCGGCTTCGGGCGCGTACTTGCGCTGGGCGGCCACCAGCAGGTTGTCGTGCAGGGTGCGGTGCCCGAACAGCGGGTAGCGCTGCTGCACGAAGCCCACCATGCCGGGCGTGACGGCCTGCTGGGCCTGGCCCACTTCCACGGTGCCGCTGCTGGGCGGCATGAGCCCCGCCATGATGCGGCACAGCACCGACTTGCCGATGCCCGAGCGGCCGTAGAAGCCCACGACCTGGCCCTGGCGCATGTTGGGGCGCGTCACGTCGAGGATTTGGGCGTTGATGTCGCGCAGGATTTGCTCGCCATTGAGGGTGATGGAGACGTTGTTGAGCGTCAGGATGGGGTCTTTGTAGGCGTAGGTATGGGCAGTCATGGCTGTAGCGCGGACTTTGTAGTCCGCGAGTTGAAGGACTTTGAACTGATGTGCAGTAGTTTGGACTCGCGGACTACAAAGTCCGCGCTACATGAGTGGAGGACTTGATTTTCTATGAGCGGCACCTGCCGCACTGGTTGCCGCCGGGGGAGGATATTTTCCTCACATTCCGCCTCGCCGATTCGCTGCCGCAGGAATTGCTGGGCCGGTTGCAGGACGAAGCCCAACTGATGCAGCGCAGCCTGGACTTGAACCCCGCCCAACGCTACGCCGAGCGGAAACGCTATTTCGGCCGCTTCGATGATTTATTGGCCTGCTCCGGGCATGGCCCGACTTGGTTGCGGCAGCCGGAAATCGCGGCAGTGGTCAAGCAGTCGCTGCATCACTTCGACGACTCCCACTATCAGCTGCTGGCTTATTGCCTGATGCCGAACCATGTGCATTTACTGGTGCGGTTGCCGGAAGAAGCCCCGCCGCTAATGCGAACCTTGCAGCGGATAAAGGGCTTCACCGCGCTGCAAGCCAATAAGCTACTGGGGCGTACGGGGAGTTTTTGGCAATCGGAGAGCTACGACCACCTCGTGCGGAAAGGAGAGTTAGGCAGGATTATCAGCTACATTGCGCAGAACCCGGTGAAGGCAGGGCTGGTGGAAGACTGGCAGGAATGGCCGTTTATTTATGTGCGGGAAGGCCTCATGTAGCGCGGACTTTGTAGTCCGCGAC
>JAYSZD010000801.1:0-7994 GCA_043738185.1 Hymenobacter sp.
TACCTCCCGATTGAACCAGCCCACCGAACTGCCCGGCCCACCAACTAGCCGACTACCCAACTTTTGAGACGCCCGCATTTTCACCCCAGTAGTTCTCCGGCTCAAAAGTCGCCAATGCTTCAACTGCTATTTTCGACTACCCCGGCCAGCTTACCTCACGCGCTACTTAGCTCAACCACCCCCGCCTGCTCCATCCGATTACTGCCGGCACCTTGCGTTACTACCATTACCGGACCTGCCCCTCGAGCCCCTCCTCGCCCTGAACCGCCTACTGGGTGAGCCTATTCCGTGCCTCAAAAAACTTCCCGATTACCTGAGTCCCTCCCGCCCCTAAGCTGCTGTTGGCCTCCCCTGCCCACGTGCCTTTTTCGGTTTTGCTGACGCGGCCCTTTTTTCAGATTTCTACCCGTGTGCTCTTTTGCCTTCGGGTGATTCCGGGTCTTTTTTTCGCTGACCAATTTTCCCGGTGTTTCTATTTTGGCCACCCTGACTTTTGCCTGGTGCTGTTGCTTTTTCTCCGGCTACTCATCGACTCTTCCCATACTTTTTTCTCTGACTTCAATTCTACCGACCGGCCCATTTTTCGCCCACCCGTCTTTTGAGCTGACCTGATTTTTTGACGCTAGCCCTCCTCCCGTCGCACCCGATTTTCAGCCAGCTGCCAAAAAGCCAGTACTCCGTTTTACGCTGCTCCGTGTCAAACAGACCCGCCGTAAAAATCAAGCTACTCCGCCATTTCCCAACCGTCCTTAACCGGCCGCCTGCCCCTCCGCTCCGTTCCACTGGCCCACTCCATTTCACTCGTTTTGTCTGCCACCTACTTCGCCGACGCTCACCAGAAATTCCTGCCGCCAACTTTTCGCCCTCCTCCTTTTTCCGCCTACCCAGTTTTTTCACGGCGCCAACTTTCCCGCCCACCCTGAATTTTCACCCACCCGATTTTCTGCCAGTGCCCCAGAAATACCCGGCCTCGAAAACTGAGCGACCCCGCCATTTACAGCTCGCTCAATTCAGCACCGACCGACTCCTCCCAGCCATTCTCGCGCCTTGGCTCATTGGCTTCCTCGACGTAGAACCAACCCGTCCATTAACCCGCCCATCACCCGCTAACCACTGTCCTCATTTTCGTGCGGTCCTCCTTTTTACTGCTGCCGATTTTCCCAGCACTTCCAAATTTCCGCCTGGTCTCACTTTTCAGCACCGACTCATTTTCCGCTGACGCCCAATTTTGAGTCCCCCTCTTTTTTCATTGGCGCTCAGAATTTGCCTTGCGTCTTTTTCTAACTACCAGGCAAAAACCTCGCCCCACCAACTGCTGTCTGCCGTCACTTTTTGCCTTGACCGAATCTTGAGCCGCCCCTCCTTTTTACGCCGGCCTCGATTTCCTAGCGCTTCGTTTTTTCGCCACTCCCTTCTGCAACTCCGCATCCCGCCGGCACTAAATTTCCACGCGCTGCCATCCACTCAATCGGCCGCCCCCCCTTCTCACCACTAGCTGCAGAAAACCCAGCCCAGCCCAGCCGCCCTACTCCAACGAGCCGGGTAATTCCCGCAGCGCCTCCAGTTCTCCCCAACCCCCGACCACTAAAAGAAGGCAGTAGGGAAGAAAGAGGGTCGTTCCATTTTTGGGTTCTTTCCCCCCGCCTGTCAATTCCCATCTCTGGGTTCGACACTGCTCCTCTCCCCAGCCCTCCATTCTTTCTTTTAGGATTTTTCCGTTTCTCCAAACTTCTTCTTTTACTTTTCTTCGGTTCACAGCAGCAGCTGTTTGGGCGGGTATGGGCGTTCTATGCAGCCGGGACGCCACGCCTTCAAAACCCGCTGTCGGTTCAACTACCGCTGGCTTCACCCCGGCAACGAGCGCATAGTGGAGGCCGACTAGCTCCTGCGAAAATACGCGCAGGCCGAACACCGGTGTGCCCGTTGTCCGCCAGTACGTCTCCCACAGCGGCACTTGCACGCATAAAGCCGGGACCTGGGGCAGTTACTGCTGGGAAGTACCTGGAGAATTGCCCCCTCCAACTGGAATGGGCGGCTTGGTAGCAGCCGTTCCCCAGCCAGCGCCAGGGCATCGAGTTGCGGCTGCTTCGCCCGGGATGGGATTAAGTGGGCGAATTAGGAGTCGAGGCGCTGGCAATGGTCGATGCCGTCCCGGCCTTAGAAAGCCGCTTCCGGCTCATCATCCCCGACGAGCCACCCCCTGCGCCCACCCGCCGATTGTGTGGCCCCCCTGCACGAGCCGTTGCCTCCGTCGTGAATCTTTCCCCCGGGCCGTGACTTAATGATATGTAGTTAAATCAATGGCATATCGGCATGAGCGATAGCATAAACTTTCGTTTTCGCTATCCCCTTTCGATGGCTTTAAGGAGCATGCAAGACTATCGTCCGTTGATACTCTTGCGGTGTATTTGCGCTCAATCAGCAGCATTCCAGCCGTTTTGCTTCCGAGTCGGAGGTTCTACCCTATTTGTTTAACAACACCCGACGCGGCGCAAACTATTCGCTTAGCCTACGAATGCGCTGAAGCCATATTGCGGGAAAAACAGGAACGTACGGCTACCTAACCACTTCCCCACTGCCTGTTTTCTGCCATAGGTGGCGGCCCCCCCCCAGGTGCGCGGAGCCAAACTTGTCGTTGCTTCAACAAGGAGAGCGTAACAGGCTGGTCATTTCAAGACCTTAAAAAAAAACACTAGCTAGTCTTTATTTATTAGTTACCCTTATAAGTCTTACAGGCCTCATAACACATTGATAACAAATTTTTTACACCCTTCAACTGCTACCATTTTGCCGTTATCTGCTACCAAATTGCCGTTTGCCGACTACCAGTTTGCCGTTTGCCGACTACCAGTTTGCCGATTCCCTGATATGGTAACTGCTACCATTTTGCCGTTATCTGCTACCAAATTGCCGTTTGCCGACTACCAAATTGCCGTTATTAACCACTCGGTTGCTACCTCATTTCCGGATGAGGCGTATCTTGAAGTTCCATCTGCTACCAAATTGCCGTTTCGTGACTAACCAGCTAACCGTTATTCCGCCCCGCCCGGAGGTGCGGCAGCACAACGCACTTATCAATAGTTCGTTCGTACTCAACACGCTCGAATGGCGGGCCTTTACCGCCATTCTGGCCCGAATTCATCCGGACGATGAGGAGTTTAAGGAATACTTCATCCCTGCTCCCGAGCTGGTGGGCGATGAAACGGGGGGAAGTGCCTATACCCAGATTAAGAGCCTGGCCAAGCGGCTCTTGGACCGCACACTGTACGTAGAGCTGCTGGGGCCGAAAGGCGAGCGGGTTAGTAAGCCGGACTACGAATACATCTCCTTCATTACCAAAGCCCGTTACGTGCGGCAGCGCGGTGGGCTCTTTGTCAAAGTTAACCCCGACTTCGTGCCCTACCTGCTGCAACTCACTCAGCGGGGCAATTTTACCAAAAGTCTGACGGCGGAGTTGAAGAGCTTAAATAGCAGTCACTCCTTTAAAATTTATTGGCTGCTTTCGGAGTATCGCACCTTCGGGGCGCGCACGTTCTCGGTCGAAGACCTGCGCTTTCGACTGGGAATCCGGCCCGACGAGTACACGGACCGGTTCAATAACTTTAAAGCCAAGGTCCTCGACAAAGCGCAGGAAGAACTGGCGGATACGGACCTGCGGTTTGAAATGGAACTGGTGCGTTTGGGCAGAGCCGTGAGTCAAATCCGCTTTACTTTCAACGCTGGCCCGCTGGTGCTGGACTCATCTGCTACCAAATTGCCGTTTGCGGCTCCCGAATCTCCCGGCGCTGCGGAGCCTTGGGCCCGGCACCTGATGGCACTGGGAGTGGGCGAGGCGGGGTGTGAAATCATCCGTCGGCACCTGACGGAGCATCAGTATTCCGTCGATTACATCGACTATGTGTTGAATGTGCTTCAGCGCCCCCGTAAAGCCAAGATTCGCAAACCCGCCGATTATGCGTTTAAGTGTATCACGGGCAAATTGCTGTTGGAGGAGTTTCGCCGTAGCCAGGAACTGCCGCCAACTCCACCCGTTAAAGCGAGCCATAAATTAACGGCTAAACCCGTTGCCGCAGCTCCTGCTGAGACAGTGTATCAGTTGGAAGAAGTGCGGCAGATGTACGAAGCCCCCGGTCCATTTGCCAAGCATGCTGACCGAGCCGCGACGTTCGAACAGCACATTGAGCGGATATACCTTACCCAGGGTTTTGTACTCGAAATGAGGGGGGGGAGCCAGGTCCTTGTCATGCGGCATTTTAAGTAAAAAAAAGCATAAATTTTAAATCGGTTTATACTTTTTAATACTCTCTATCAAGACGTTACTTGGCTTCCCAGGTATCATAGATAGCAGTCCTGTGTTGATTGGATTGGTGTTATAAACAAGTGATAGAGGTCGCACTATAGCAGGAACAGAAACTATCGGTAGCAGAAACTTCAGGCAGTGGACGTCTCGGGAAACGTACATATTCTGGGATACTTCGCCCCCGCCGAAATTTGGCCAATTGGTCTTAGCGTTGTTTTCTGGTCCTACTGGGGCAGCGCAAGAGTAGGACCAGAAATTCCGGTTAGGACTGCCGGGTCGGATTTCAGCGGCTGGGTACCCCGCGAAACAGCCGTAGTCTGAGATGCTTCATCTGAGATGCTTCGGCGACGTAGTTTTTCCCTCCTAACAGGGGTTGCGTTAGTGACTGGACAAAGAATTACTGTAAGGCCTTGTCGGCCGACTTGCAAGTAGGCACAGTTGGCTTTACGGTAATCTGGCAGCCGGCAAAGCGCAGGATTTTGTCCTTGGTTAAAAGTTTGGTCCAAAGGTTAAACGAGCGGGCGTTTAGCTGTCATATAAACGTGAACGACTGCGCGGGCCGCCACTCATCCGCGTGCCACCAGTGAGCCGAGCGGTTGCCCTGGGCTGGTAAATGCACGATGACCGGGCGCAAGTGGTCGGTGCGCGGGTCGTGGCCGGAAGCTCCCTGGGCGGCTAATTGTAGTCCAAGCATATCTTACCTTGGACGGATGAAACGGCTACGCTACTTCAGCATTTTGTTCTTCGTCTTTGCCACTTGTCGTGCCGAACGTAAGCCCCCCTCACCGGCGGTGCGGAACTATGTGGAAGAGGTAGTCCGCATTATGCAAACCAATTTCGTTAATCGGGCGGCCATCAACTGGGTCGTTTTCAAGCAGAAGGTGCTCGCGGAAGCCAGTGGCGCCGAAACAATTGAGCAGGCCTATCCAGCGGTTGAATTTGCCATCGCTGCTCTGGGCGATAAGCACACCCAGTTTTATGGTGCCCGCCCGATGAAAGGCCCCGAAATACCCATGGCGAAGCGGCTCCCAGTATATCCCGACGAGTCGGTTCCCGGAGACATCGGCTACATCCGAATTCCCTGGATTGTCGGCAGTCCGAAAAAGCTGGACGCGTATATAAACCAAGTGCAAGCTCAAATCAAGGAGCGGGATACGCCCGCATTAAAAGGCTGGATTGTCGATTTGCGAGGGAATATGGGCGGGAATATGTGGCCGATGCTCGTGGGAATAGGGCCGGTTTTGGGAGACGATACGCTCGGCTATTCTTTTGACTCGAATAACACCAAAACTGCGTGGCGATACGAAAAAGGCAAGGCATTGGCGGACAGCGACATCGAGGCGGAAACCGCCACTTATTACACGTTGAAGTCAACCAACCCGGTGGTGGCCGTGCTGACCGATACCCTAACGGCCAGTTCGGGCGAGGCCGTGGCGGTCGCCTTCAAAGCCCGCAAGCACACCCGAAGCTTTGGGGCGGGCACGTGCGGGGTATCGACCGGCAGAGAGCGCTTTTACTTGTCCGATGGGTCCGTTCTCCTGCTGACCACCGCCGTGTTCGCCGACCGCCGCCTGGTACGGTACGGCCACTCCATCGCCCCCGACGAGCCGCTCAAGTCGACCGAAGTAGTGCCGCAAGCCATTCGCTGGATTAGGGAAGAATACCAAGCGAAGAAATAAGTGGCAGCAGCAAGGAGCGGGCCGAACAGGTCAACCAGATGGGGCCAGCAGGAGGCGGTAGTAGTTCCACTCTCTGGCCCCGTTTCCACCGGCATAACAGCCACTAATTGGCGGGGGCCGGCAAGGCGCACCTCTGGCTCCTACCTCCGCGCAGTAGGACGCGTTGACACGCCCATCGAGTGAGCGCTCGTTTAACCTTTGGACCAAACTTTTAACCAAGGCCACCTTTCTATCGTGTCGCGACGCGCAGGGCCGCCACATTCATGAGTATCCCGCCACGTGGGAGAAGTACGAGCTGTTGCCCACTACGGCCCCGGACGCGTCGGCTGCTGGTGGAGTAAGGGGCCAAGGTTTGGCTAAACAGCAGGCGTTTTAGGAGTAGTGCGGGAGGAAGAACAGGGATTCTCGTAAGGGTCTTTGGCACTGACCAGCGCGCTCAGTCCGTATCGCCGGACAAATAGCTGGCCGGTAGCTACTTTCCGTACAAAAGCAACCAACTTCACCCCGTCGTACCTTCGTTTCTCCCTCATCCTGCCGGCGTATGCGGCCGGGTCTTCCCCTGTCGCCCATGCTTCCTGTAGTTGCTCCCGCGCCCGTCGCTGCGCCCGATGGCCTGCTTCAAACGCTGCTCCACGTCTCGCTCACCGGCGTCATCCTGTTTCGGCCCGTGTTCAGCCCCGACGACCCGGCCCGCATCGTGGACCTGGCCTACGTGCAGCTCAACCCCGCCGCCCAGCGGATGCTGCGCCTGCCCGAGTGCCCCACTGATTCGTTCCTGACCCTGTACCCGAACACCATTGACACCGGCATCTTCGCCTTCTACCGCGACACGTTCCTAGCCGGCACCGCGGGCCGCCACGACGTGAACTACCAGCACGACGGCCTCGATAACTACTACCAATTGGCGGCCCAGCGCCACGGCGAGCTGCTCGTGGTCAGCTTCTCCGACACAGCTAACCAGCCCCGCACGGCCGTGGAAGAAGCCCTGCGCGCGGCCCAGGCCGCCGAGCAGCAGGCCCGCGCCGCTGCCGAGCAGCAGCGCCATCGTTTCCACGAGGTGCTCATGCGGCTACCGGCGCAAGTGGCCGTGCACGAAGGCCCCGCCCACGTTTTTAAGCTGGTCAACCCGCGCTACCAGCAGCTGTTTCCCACTCGTGCCGTGCAGGGCCGGACCGTGCGCGAAGCCCTGCCGGAGCTGGAAGACCAGCAGTTTTTCGAGCTGCTCGACCAGGTGTACCAGACCGGGGAGCCGTTTTACGGCCAGGAAATGCCCGCCGAAGTGGACTACGCCGGCGCGGGCCACATGGAGCAGCGCTACTTCAACGTGTTTTTTCAGGCCCTGTACGACGCGCAGGGCCGCATCAATGGCCTGCTGAACTTCGCCTACGACGTGACGCCCCAGGTGCTGGCCCGTCGCGAGGCCGAGCGGCTCAGCCAGGAGCTAGAGGCCCGCGTGTTTGAGCGCACCCAGGCCCTGCGCCACGCCCAGGCCGACTCGATGGTCGTCGCCCAGCGCCTGCTGCGCGTGACGGAAAGTCTGCCCAGCACCAGCTTCACCGTCGACCAAACCGGACAGGTGCTCTTCGTCAGCCCGCAGTGGTACGCCTACACCGGCATGGCGCCCGGCACCCCCATCAACGAGGTCTGGCCCACGCTCATTCACCCCGACGACCTGCCAGCCATTGCCCACGAGTTTGGCGCGGCGCTGGCCGAGGGCCGGCCCTGGCGCTACGAGTTCCGCCTGCGCGGGGCCGACGGCCACTACCGCTGGTTTGCCAGCCAGGGCGTGCCCGAGCCGCTCGAAGAGGCCGAGGCCGCTGGCCGGCCCCGCCAGTGGTTCGGCTCCAACCTTGACATCGAAGACCTCAAGCAGGCCCAGCACGCCCAGCAGCAGCAGGGGCAGCTCCTAACCCGTATCCTGTCGTTGGTGCCGGCCGCCGTTGCCACGTTCGCGGGTCCCGAGCACCGCTATGCATTTTTCAACGACACCCACCAGCGCCTGTTCGGTGGGCGGG
>JAYSZD010000802.1:0-3120 GCA_043738185.1 Hymenobacter sp.
AGTCCCACGCCGGTAGCCAAAGTGAAATAGAACCATAGCCCGGCACCCAGGTCGCGTCGTTCAGCCGTGGTTCCGCACCAAAAGCCGGGCTGGTGAGCAGCTACTTTCCACTGGGCCGCAGCTCCCAGCTCAGGGTTTCAATGGGCGCGGCGCGCAGCGCACCCGCCAGCTCGGCATCGTCCTGGAACTGGAGCAGTGTGAGGACGCTGGCTTCCACACTCACAGAGACGGTTTTTTCGCGAAACGGCCAGGGATGGATGACAACCGGGCCATCGGGTTTGGGCTGGGCCAGCGTGTGCATGGTGCCATCGGGTCCGCGGTGGATTTCCACGGCGCGGCCCATTTCCGGGATTTCGTGCCGACACAGGATGAGCGAAAGCCGGTCGCACCAATGCAGCAGGTCGTAGGCTTGTTGGGCTTCGGCTTTGGTGATTTTGAGGGCGCGACGCCACTCCTGCTGCCGGGCCTTGAGGTAATCGAGAAAAGAGGTAATTTCCTCGGAATCGCCCCGCAGGCCCTCATACAAACAGCTCAGATGCATGCTGGTGAGCAAGCTGCGCCAGCGCCCCTGGAACCGGGCCGCCGCCAGCACGCCCGCCGCCTGCTCCAGCGAAAATTCCTTTTGGGTGAAGTTGGCCGGAGCGCCAGCGGGTGTGAGGCCGTGGTGACCACCGCGCCCCCGCCAGGCGTCCTGCTCGTCGTCGTGCTGGGCAATGGCCGAGAGCAGGCCCACCCAGCGGTCGGGCGCCAGGGTGTGGGGCCAGTGCCAGGCCAGCTGCATGGCCAATAGGGCGTGGGCCTGCTGGTAAATAACTTGCCAGCCGGCAGGCGTAAAATTAACAATCATGGAGCTAGGAAGGTCAGGTGTGACTCCTTTCAACTGCGAAGTGGGCGCTGAGGTTGCTCCGGCCAACTCTGCCCCCTACCCACCGTACGTTACCCATGCCCGAATTTTGTGGAAGCAGCGCCACTGCCGACCTTTTCGCCCCGCTCACCGTGCGCCTGCCCGACGGCCGCTGCCTGGGCCTGACGCGCTACGGCGACCCGGCTCACCAGGCCGTGGTCTTCCACCACGGCTTTGGGTCCTCGGGCCGCGAGCTGCCGCCCGCCACGGCCCTGCTGGCCCGGCTGCAACTCCAGATTCTGGCACCCGACCGGCCCGGCGTGGGCCAGTCCAGCGTGTATCGCCGCCTCACCTTTCCCTCCTTTGCCGACGATGTGAGAACCATGCTCGACGCCCTCGAAATAAGCGGGCCGATGGGCGTGATGGGCTGGTCGGTGGGCGGGGTGCATGCCCTGGCGCTGGCGGCGCGCCACCCGCAGCGGGTGGCGGCGGTGCAGCTGCTCAGCACCTGCCTGCCGCTGGGCGAGCCCGCCTCCTACCAGCACCTATCGCCGCTCTGGAAGGCCCTGCGCTGGGGCCAGACCGGCTTTCCGTGGCTGAACCGCACCACGTTTCTGTGGCTCAGCCGGCAGTGGGCCCGTCATCCCAACCGCACCATCGATTGGTTTATTCGCCTCATGCGCCAGGCCGAGCAAGACGTGGCCGGGCAGCCCGGCTTTCGGGAGCTGCTGCGCGATGCAGCGGTGCAGGGCTTTGCGCACCACGGCCGGGGCGTGTACGACGATGCTCAGGCGTGGTGCCGGCGGCCGGGCTTTGCCATTGAAGACGTGCAGGCGCCCACCCTGCTCTGGCACGGCACCGCCGATGGCGTGTGGGCACCAGACAACATTCCCTACCTGGCGGGCCGTTTGGCAAAGGCCCGTGTCAGCCTGCTGCCCCGACAAGGCCACATGCTGTACCTGGAAAACTGGGAAGCTATTCTGACCGAAATGCGCAGTCTGCTCGATGGCCGGCCGGCGAACGTCACGTAGCCAGCAATCCGGCGAGGTGGCCACCTGCCTCGCGTATCGTGCAGGCCCAATCGGTTGCCGTTGGCTGGGCATCGAAATAGTGCCACACCCAGCGCAGCACGGCAATGGTGCCCCAGGCCACTAGGCCGAAGACTACCAAAAACCCTACTGCCAGCAGCGCTACCAGGCCTTTGCCGCTGCCGCTGTGCCGGCCCTCGGCATAGTGTTGACGCAGCAGGGCTACGTTGCGCTCGTTGCTTTTGTAAGCAAAGTCAAACACATTACCCAGGATGGGAATGGCGCCGATAACGGTGTCAAGCAGAATGTTGAGGGCCATGCGTACCACCACGGCCCCACTGGCGCCGTGGCGCATCATGGTCATGAGCAAGGCGCCCGATACTGCCAGGGCGGAAAGGTCGCCCACCACGGGCACGAGGCCCAGCAGGGGGTCGAGGCCGAACCGAAACTGCGTGCCCGGCAGCCGGAACTGGCTGTCCATGAGGCGGGCAATACGCTCGACCCAGCGCAACCGCTCATCGGCGTCGAAGGAAACGGGGGTAAGCGGGCGGTTGGACTGCGGCATGGGCAAGGAAAATAGCGGGGCTAGGCCCTATACGCCCGCTGGCCCCGGAAGGCCACATAACCGCCGCAAAACTGCCCCGCCACCCGTTGCCCGGAACGCCGCTGCTGCTGCAACGTCGGCCGCCCGTTGTTTCATAAAAAGCCACGGCCTCATTCCCGCGCCCACCCAGTCAGGACGCCGAAATGAAGCCGTGGCATTACGCAGCAACCAATCAGGCAGCTAGGAAACCTGCATTTCCTCCAGATGCAGCAGCATATCGGCCGTCATTTTATCCAGGTCGAAATCGGGCTGCCAGCCCCAGTCCTGACGGGCTTTCGAGTCGTCGATGCTGGCGGGCCAGGAATCAGCGATTTGCTGGCGGCCATCGGGTTGATAGGTCACCTTAAAATCGGGCAGGTGGCGCTGAATGCTGGCGGCGCTTTCGGCCGGCGAGAAGCTCATGGCACCCAGGTTGTAGCTGGTGCGCACCTTGATTTGGTCGGCCGGGGCGTGCATCAGGTCCAGCGTGGCTTTGAGGGCGTCGGGCATGTACATCATCGGCAGGTAGGTGTCTTCGCTCAGGAAGCACTCGTAGTTCTCGCCGGCCACGGCCTTGTGGTAGATGTCTACGGCGTAGTCGGTGGTGCCGCCGCCGGGCAGGCTCTTGTAGCCGATGAGGCCGGGGTAGCGCAGGCTGCGCACGT
>JAYSZD010000803.1:0-1272 GCA_043738185.1 Hymenobacter sp.
TACGCTGAACGTGGGCGACATCATCCTCGCCGGCCCGCACTTTGGCCGCGTGAAGGCCATGACTGACCACCGCGGCAAGAAAATGAAAACCGCGCCGCCCGCTACGCCGGTGCAGGTACTCGGCCTGACCGGGGCCCCACAGGCCGGTGACCGCATCCAGGTAATGGAGACGGAGCGCGAAGCTCGCGAAATGGCTACCCAGCGCCTGCAGTTGGCCCGCGAGCAGACCATCCGGACTAAGAAGCACATCACCCTGGACGAAATCGGCCGCCGTTTGGCTATCGGTTCGTTTAAGGAGCTCAACATCCTGGTGAAAGGCGACGTGGACGGTTCGGTGGAAGCACTCTCCGACTCGCTGTTGAAGCTCTCTACGCCGGAAGTAAAGGTGAACATCCTTTCGAAAGGGGTGGGCGCCATCTCGGAAAGCGACGTGCTGCTGGCTTCGGCTTCCGACGCCATCATCATCGGTTTCCAGGTGCGGCCCTCGCAGAGTGCCCGCAAACTGGCCGAGCACGAGCAGATTGACATTCGCCTGTACTCCATCATTTATAATGCCATCAACGAGGTGAAGGATGCCATGGAAGGCATGCTGGCCCCGACGGTGCAGGAAGTGGTGACGGCCAACGCCGAAGTTCGGATGGTGTTCAACATCACCAAAGTGGGCTCCATTGCCGGCTGTATGGTGACGGAAGGCCAGTTCCAACGCAAAACCCGCGTGCGGGTGGTGCGCAACGGCATTGTGCTGCACACCGGCGAGATTCAGGACCTCAAACGCTTCAAGGACGACGTGAACGAAGTTCGCCAGGGCTATGAGTGCGGCATCTCCATTAAGAACTTCAACGAGTTGCAGGAAGGCGACAACATCGAAGGCTTCGAAGAGAAGGAAATTAAGCGCACGCTGTAAGCATCGTTTGCAGCGGCATCAAACAAAAAACCACTCCGATAGCCGGGGTGGTTTTTTTGTTTCTATCAAACAATCATAACTTGTTTGATATATAGCGCCCGATTTAATCGATTTATCGATGAATGGCGCGGGTTTTCTTGAGCTTATGCGGTGTAAGTTACTACCAGGGCTACTGATTTGCTGCTTGTTGTGGGCGCTGCCGGCTGTGGCAGCGGGTCCGATGGCCTTGCGCGATACGGCCCGCGACTACCAGCTGGGCCGCTATTGCAGCATTTTGGCCGTTCCGCTTGGCGGGACGAACGAGGCGCTGACGCTGGCCCAGGTGCGCCGCCCGGAGTGGGCCAGCCGCTTCCGGCCCAGCCCCCGGG
>JAYSZD010000804.1:0-7984 GCA_043738185.1 Hymenobacter sp.
CCGAGGGCCTGCCGCGCAACGTGGCCGCACCGGTAGTCGACATGCTGTTTCCGCCCGGCAGCACCGCCCGCATTCCCATCATTGCCGTGACGGGAACCAACGGCAAACCACCACCACGCGCCTCATTGCGCACTTGGTGGCCAGCAAGGGCTACAAAGTAGGCTTCACTACCACTGACGGCATCTACATTCAGGGCGTGCGGCTGCAAACCGGGGACTGCACCGGCGGCCAGAGCGCCGAGTTCGTGCTGAAGGACCCAACCGTGAACTTTGCCGTGCTCGAAACCGCGCGCGGCGGCATGCTACGCTCCGGCCTGGGTTTTCATACCTGCGACATTGCGGTGGTGACCAACGTGGCGGCCGACCACCTGGGCATGCGCGACATTAACACCGTGGAAGAAATGGCGGCCGTGAAAGGCGTACTGCCGCGCACGGTGCGAAAAAACGGCTGGGCCGTGCTCAACGCTGACGACGACCTGGTGTACGCCATGGCCCGCACCGTGGACTGCCGCGTGGCGCTTTTCAGTATGGACGAGAACAACCCACGCATTATTGAGCACGTGGAGGGCGGTGGCGTGGCCGCCGTGTACGAGGAAGGCTACATCACCATCTACAAGAACAGCTACAAGCTGCGCATCGACCGGGCCGCCGAGTTTCCGGTTACGTTTGGTGGCCGGGCCGGCTTCAATATTGAGAACAGCCTGGCGGCCGCGCTGGCCGGCTACCTGGCCGGTTTCGACCGCGACGACATCAAGACGGCGCTGCGCACGTTTGTGCCGTCGGGGGCGAAAACGCCGGGCCGTATGAACGTGTACAAGTTTCCGAAGTACGAAGTCATCGTGGACTATGCCCACAACACGGCCGGTATTTTGAAATTCGGAGAGTTCATGGACGCCACGCCGGCCACCCGTAAAATTGGGGTGGTATCGGGCCTGGGCGACCGCCGCGACGAGGACACGTTGGGCTTCTCGCGCATTGCCGGGCGCATATTCGACGAAGTGGTGCTGCGGCAGGACCGCGACCTGCGCGGTAAAACCGCTGAGGAAATCAAAGTCCTGATGGAGCGCGGCCTGCGCCTCGACAAGCCGGATTTGCCCATCACCTACATTGAAAAGGAGATGGACGCCATCAACCACGTGCTGGAAACGGCTCCGGAGGGTGCCGTTATCACGCTCTTTACCGAGAATATCGAGGCCGTGCTGGCCAAGCTCGATAAGTACGAGAGCGTTGTCTGAACCGCAGATTTAGCGGATTGGTCGCATTTTGTGGACAATTACCTCAGGTTCCGCTAATTCTGAAGCCCCAAAGGAAAAAAAGGCCACCTTTTCAGGTGGCCTTTTTTACTTAAAGCAGGGAGCAGGCGTAATCGTCCACAAAATCTGACTAATCCGCTGAATCCGCTGAATCCGCTGAATCCGATAAATCCGCGGTTCAGGGTTACTTCAGCGTGAAAGTGGTTTTGCCCATCAGCTGGCCGCTTTCGTAAAGTTCCACGGTGTGCGAGCCTTTCTTGTACTCGGCGCCTTTGGCGTACACAAAGTCCAGCTTCTGCTTGGAGTTGTCGTACACCACGTCCTGCTTCTGGGTGTAAAAGGCCTCCTGGCCGTCTACGGTGAAAGTGCCGCCACCCGTGCTCAGGTTGTAGAGCGCGGCGCCATCGGGCTCCAGAATGCGCATGTAAATGGCTTTGGTTTCCTTCGGCGACACGTCGTTGCGGGCCAGGTTGAAGGTCACGCGTACTTTTTCCACGCGCCGGGCCTTGAACTCGTCCTTATCGTCGTCCTGCTCCTTGTTTTTGGAAGTGATGATGGCCACCTTGATATTCTCGGATTGCAGCCGGGAGGCGACGCCTACCTTTTCCGTCAGCTCCTGGTTGGTGCGGGCAATGGTGCTGATGGTATCAGACAGCTTGTTTTGGCGCTCTTTGAGGGTGGTGGTTTCGGTGTAAAGCGTTTCATTGTCCTTTTTAAGCTGGGCAATATCGTCGTCCTTTTTCCGCAGCTGGGATTCCAGGTTCTGGGCGCGCTGCTTGAAAAGGCTTTGCTGCGCGATGGAGAAACTGCCGGCCCGGAAGGAGCGGAGCTTGAGCAGGTCCGAATTGACGCTGGCAATCTTGGACTCCAGCGAGTCGTTGCTCAGCCCCAGGGCCTGCAACTCCTGGCTTTGACGCTCGAAATCAGCCTTTAATGCTTCATACTGCTTGATTTGCTCCTGCAGCTTGCTGTCCTTGGCTTTGACTTCGGTCGTCAGCTCTTCGTTCAACTGGCCTTTCTGCTGGTTAAGGTAAAACAGAACGCCGTTGATGCCAAGCAGCACCAGAACCAGGGCTACCCAGAGCAGCACGCGGCTATTATTGGAACGGGGTTCGGGGGTTTCGTTAGGGTCCATGCGGGAATAGTTAATTCAGGAAAAGCGAACAGGTTTTTGGGGTGCCCGCCGCAGTGCGACGCTTACCTTTGGGTGTAAAAATAGGGGACTTCCGGGCCCTGGCAAGTTTTTGATATACTTTGACGCAATGGAAACGGTTTTACCTGCCTTCGATGCCGCCTACTGGCAAGCCCGTTACGTGGCCGGACGCGATGGCTGGGACACCCGCGAAGTAACCCCGCCGCTGCGCGCCTACTTCGACCAGATGGACGCCAGCCAGCAGCCGCGCATCCTCATCCCCGGCGCCGGCCGGGCCTACGAAGCCGAATACCTGCATCACCTCGGTTTCCGGGCCGTATTCGTGGTGGATGTGGCGCCCGAAGCCCTGGCCGCTTTGGCGGCCCGCGTGCCGGACTTTCCGGCGGCCCACCTCCTGCAAGCCGACTTTTTTGACCTGCCCAACGTCCAGCCTTACGATTTAATTGTGGAGCAAACGTTCTTCTGTGCCCTCAATCCGGCGCTGCGGCCCGCTTACGCCCAGCAGTGCGCCCGGCTGCTGGCCCCCGGCGGCACGCTCATGGGCTTGCTGTTCGATACCGATTTTGGGCCGGTGCAGGAGCCGCCCTTTGGCGGCAGCAAGGTTGAATACCAAAGCTACTTCGCACCATATTTTGATTTCCGGCACTTTGCAACGGCCACCAACTCACTTCGGCCCCGGCAGGACCGGGAGCTATTTATCTGCCTGAAGAAGAAATAAACCCTCCTTACTCACGTGCGGTAGCGCAAGCCGTTGTGTCGCCCAGAGGCGGCCAAAATCCGTGCTACCGCCTCCCAAAAACCAATCCCGTGCTCACTGCTCTCGCCAACACCCTCCCGCATTTCCGCAACACCAATTCCGGTCAGTTCTTCCTCATGGCCGGTCCCTGTGTCATTGAAGGCGAAGACATGGCCCTGCGCATCGCCGAACGCATCAGGCACATGACGGATAAGCTGCAGATTCCTTTTGTTTTCAAAGGTTCCTACCGCAAAGCCAACCGCTCGCGCCTCGATTCCTTCACCGGAATTGGCGATGAAACGGCCCTGCGCATTCTGCAAAAAGTAGGACGTGAAATTGGCGTGCCCACCGTTACGGACATCCACGAATCGGGTGAGGCGGCGCTTGCGGCGGAGTATGTTGACGTGCTGCAAATCCCCGCCTTCCTGTGTCGCCAGACCGATTTGCTGCTGGCCGCCGCCCAAACCGGCAAGGTGGTCAATATCAAAAAAGGACAGTTCCTGAGCGGCGAAGCCATGAAGTGGGCCGTGGACAAGGTGCGCCAAGCCGGCAATGACAACGTGATTCTGACCGAGCGCGGCAATTCCTTCGGCTACTCCGACCTGGTGGTGGACTTCCGCAACCTGCCCGCCATGCGCGACTTTCAGGTGCCCGTGGTGATGGACGTGACGCATTCCCTGCAACGCCCCAACCAGAGCAGCGGCGTAACCGGCGGCCAGCCCGCCCTCATCGAAACCATTGCCAAAGCGGCCATTGCCGTGGGCGCCGATGGCCTATTCATCGAAACCCATCCCACGCCCGCCACCGCCCTCTCCGACGGCGCCAACATGCTACCGCTCGACCAGCTAGAAGCCCTGCTTCAAAAGCTGACGCGGGTGCGGGAGGCCATCCGATAGCTTTATAGCCTCTGCTTTGGCTTGAGCTACAATCACACCCGCAGCCAGAAGTGCTGCTTGGGTTGGCCCTGGCGAAAGAACACCAGCCCGATATAGAACAGGTCAACCGTGACGGTTACGTCGGGGTGGGCCTTGATGGCTTCCCAGGCCCGTTCCATATCCGGTGACCAGTGAATGTCGTCGAAGACAAATACGGACGCATCGGTGCGGTGCGCCAGGCACTGCTCGAAGTAGCGCAACGTGGGCTCGTAGCGGTGGTTTCCGTCGAAAAAAGCAAAATCCACGGGTGCGGGTAGCGCCGCCAGGGCCGGGGCAAGGGTGTCATCGATATTGCCCTCCACAACCTCAACATTCTGAAGCTGCAATGCCGCGAAGGTTTCGCGGGCCACGTTCGTCACGTTGGGGCAACCCTCCAGGGTCACGACGCGGCTGCGCGAGTCGGCGGCGGCCAGGTAGGCAGTGGTCAGGCCCAGCGAAGTGCCCAATTCCAGAATGGTAGCCGGGCGAAAATAGTTGGCCAGCCGAAACAGCAGCTGCGCCAGGTGCGGCGGCTTGGCCGCCGTGCGGGCAATGTCGGCGATGCGGCGCTGCCGGCCGGCCCCGGTCTGCGAGCCCGCGCCAAAGTCGGTAACCGTAACACTATCGGGGCTGCTTAGCAGTTGCTGCCGGCGCGCCTCAATGGCCTCGTAGGCGCCAAAGATGCCCGTGTGGCGCACCACGGAGGTATACAGGCCAAACACGAACGGGGAATGCAGCCCGTGGGCATTGCCCGAACGAAGCCAGAAACGGAGGTAGGCTAAAATCACTGATTTAGTCTGATTTTTGTGATTCCGCTGATTCTTACGCCTAAAAAGTATGCGCTAAAAGCATCAGCGGAATCACAAAAATCAGACTAAATCAGCGATACTAATTCAGGCGATAGGGCACCATGAGCGTAAACTCGGGGATTTCGACGGAAAAGTTCTGGCCGTTGGCCAGGCGCTCCATCAGGTAGGTGCCGCGCATCTTGCCCACGCCCGATTTCAGGTTGCAGCCGCTCACGTACTGGTGCGACTCGCCGGGCTCCAGCACGGGCTGGCGGCCCACCACGCCTTCGCCCTCCACTTCGCGCACCACGCCGTTGGCGTCGTGAATGTGCCAGTGGCGCCGCAACAGCTTCACGGTAAACTCGCTGTTGTTGCGAATATCAATCTTGTAGGCAAAAACGAAGTGCTCCTGCCCAGGGCTGGAATAATCGGGCAGGTAGTTGGTCGTAACCGAAACGGTGACGCCCTGCGTAGTGGTGGTGGGCATAAAAGTCGGAGCTGATAAGTAACTGCGGGCTTAACACGAGCCCGCCCAAATTGGTTTTACGCAGAAGTGGCGCTGGAACGCCGCAAAAGCCCCATTTTTTTCTTAAAAAAACTGCAATGGTAAAGATAGCCGAAAGCTGGCGGCCCGTAGTAGCCGATGAGTTCGAAAAGCCTTATTTTCAACGCTTAATAGCCTTTGTGAAAGGCGAGTACGCTACGGCCGCCGTTTACCCGCCCGGTCCTCAGATATTCCACGCCTTCGATGCCACTCCCTTCGCCAACGTGAAGGTGGTCATACTGGGCCAGGACCCGTACCACGGCCGAAGCCAGGCGCACGGCCTCTCGTTTTCGGTGCAGGACGGGCAGCGCACGCCGCCCTCGCTGCAGAATATATTCAAGGAGCTGCAGGCCGATATTCCCGGCACGCCGCCCGCCCCCAACGGCAACCTCGACCGCTGGGCCGGGCAAGGCGTACTGCTGCTCAACGCGACGCTCACGGTGCGTGCCGGCGAGCCCGCCTCGCACCAAAAGAAAGGCTGGGAGGAATTCACCGACGCCGTCATTCGCAAAGTCTCGCAGGAGAAAGAACACGTCGTGTTCATCCTGTGGGGGGCGTACGCGGGCAAAAAGTCCGAGCTGATAGACGATAAAAAGCACCTGATACTGAAATCAGTGCATCCGTCACCATTTGCGGCCGACAAAGGATTCTTCGGCAGCAAGCCCTTCAGCAAGACCAATGCCTGGCTGCAAAGCAAGGGCCTGGAGCCAATCGTATGGTAAATCACTGATTACCGCTGATTAAGCTGAATTCACTGGTTTTTTCAACGTCTTCAAAGCAGACTTCTTGAATCAGCGAAATCAATTCAATCAGCGGTAATCAGCGATTTAACGAATGATGTTGAACAGGCGGCTCCAGCGGATTTTGTGCCAGAAGTCGCCGAAGGGGTCCACCGATAGCCAGATGAGCACGGCTTTGCCCACCACATGGTCTTCGGGCACGAAACCCCAGAAGCGCGAGTCTTCGGAGTTGTGGCGGTTGTCGCCCATCATCATATAGTAGTTCTGCTTCACGGTGTAGCTGGTGAGCATTTTACCGTTTTGGTAAATCATGCCGTCCTTCCAGGTCACGCCGGCGTTGTGCTCGTAGCGGGCTATTATCTTAAAATAGATGGCGGCGTTGCCAGGTGAGAGGGCAATGGTCTGGCCCTTTTTGGGAATGGGCAGCGGACCGTAGCTGTCGAGGGACCAGCCGCGTGGCGTGGCGCTCATGGCCGGGGAATTGCGGAAATCCGCTATGTCGGGAAACAGGACTACCTGCGGCTGAATCACGGTCAGGCCTTGCACGTAAGGCTGCTTGCGGAAGAAGTCCGCCGCTGCCGCCGTGCAGCTGATGGCGTAGCCCACCTTGCCGTCGGGGGCGGTTACGGCCTGCGGACTGCCGCCGGGCTGGTCGTAGTCCACCACGTTTTGGGCGCGCAGGTCGGCCAATACTTCGTCGTTGGGGTTGTCGACCTGCATAAAGTAGGTCGTTTCCAGGCCGGGCGGCGTCACGCCGGGCTGGCCGTTGAGGAACACTTTGCCTTCCCGGATTTCGAGGGTATCGCCGGCCACGGCCACGCAGCGCTTGATGTAGTTGGTGCGCAGGTCGGCCGGAAACTGTGACTCGTGGGGCACGTGGAATACGACCACGTCGTTGCGCTTGATTTCTGAGAAGCCCGGCAGCCGGTACGTGGGCAGCTGAATGAGCTCGGAGTAGCTTTGGAGGGCCGTGCCCCACACCGTTTGGTGGGTGAGGGGGACTTGCAGCGGCGTTTGAGGCGTGATGGGGCCGTAGTGCAGCTTGCTCACAAACAGGTAGTCGCCCACCAGCAGGGAGTTTTCCATGCTGGGCGAAGGAATGGTGTAGGCTTCAAAAGTGGCCCAACGGATGAGCGTGGCGGCCACAATGGCAAAAATCAGCGAGTCGGCCCATTCGCGGGTTTTTGTTTTGGGCGCTTTGGGAGCGGTGGTACGGTCGGTTTTGAGCAAGGACATGGGGAGCAAGCTTGGGCTTGGCAATGAAAATCAGGTAAAGAAACGCAGCAGAATGCCGGCGGGCCGCGCCGCCACCCGCACCGGCCGGGGAAGTTACAAATCCAGCAGCTCTTTCATGCCGAACACGCCCACCCGGCCGGGCAGCCATTCGGCCGCGAGCAGGGCGCCCACCGCGAAGCCTTCGCGGCTGTGGGCTTCGTGCTTCAACTCCAGCAGGTCCACGGCCGAGGAATAGGTGACGACGTGCGTGCCCACTACTTCGCCGGCGCGCTCGCTGATGATGGCCAGCTCGGCGGGCGTTTCGGCGGGCTCGTTGCGCCAGGTGGTTTTGCTGGGAAAGTGTCGGATAATGGCTTCGGCCGCGGTGAGGGCCGTGCCGCTGGGCTGGTCGATTTTTTGAGTGTGGTGAATTTCCCGCACGGCCACGTCGTAGCCGCCAAACTGGTGCATTTTGGCGGCCAGATACTCGTTGAAGTGGAAGAACAGATTGACGCCCACGCTGTAGTTGGAGGCGTAAAAGAGGCTGCCGCCGGTTTCAGCCGCCAGCTGTTGGGCTTCCTCAAAATGGTGCAGCCAGCCCGTCGAGCCGCACACCACGGGAATGCCCTGGCGCAGGCAGGC
>JAYSZD010000805.1:0-1272 GCA_043738185.1 Hymenobacter sp.
GTCTTGTGCCCCGCCATGCCTAGCGCTTCAAATCATAACTTGAGCCATCATGGCGCATGATTTGGGCCGCATTGTTTCGCTCGATGCCTATCCAGCCAACTTCCGAAACAACTAGTTGAACGCTCGTGGCTGTTGCAGAACTCGGTTTAGGCGGTCCCCTTTCTGGTTAGCGGCTCAGCGAGTGCCGAGGTTGGTGCTTCCGGGCGCCAGCATGCCGCCCAGCGCGCCTATTAGCCGCTAGTAGTGGCCTTGGCAGGGCCACTGCCAGGCTCAGTTGCCGCTGAGGCCGGTGCTTGAGCAGTTTTTTGAGGTTGTAGGCCACCGCCGTGAGCAACATCGTTTTGTGTGCTCCGGCTAGGCCGCGCACGTTCATCCGACGCAGGCCGTAGTGGTGCAGCAGGTGGCCAAACACGGGCTCGACCGTGCTTTGCCGCACGCGTCGTTGGCGGTGCCCCCGCCGGCTGTGCTGCCGTTGCCAGGCCCGGTAATACGCCGCGTCGTAGATGGTTTTCGTGAGTTGTTTGCACTTCGCTCCCGGCACGCACGTGGGCTTGAGCGCGCATTGTTGGCAGTCGCGGTACGCGGCCCGGTACAGCTTGACCCAATTGCCATCGGTCGTGACATGGTAGCGGTAGAACGGCAGGACGTTGCCCGCGGCGCACGTGTAGGCATTGGTGCGACGGTCGTAGGTGAAACCGACCATTTCGGGCTTGTACTGGCCAAACACCGGTATCCAGGCCGTAACGTGCTGGGCTTCGAGCAGGGCGTAGTTGGCGCCGTTGGCGTAGCCGGCATCCGCCAAGAGGTCACGCAGGCGCAACTCGTTCGCGCGCAAGCGCGGCCGCAAGCCAGCCAACAGGCGGGGTAAGTGAAGGCTGTCGCGGCTGTCGGCAAAATCGGCTTGCACGTGGCTGATGACGCCTTTGGCCGTGTCCACGGCCAGGCTGCAGAGATAGTTCAACGCCCGGGCTTTGCCGGGCTTGATGGAAATGCGCGCGTCGGGGTCGGTGGGGCTGTAGTGGGTCTTGTTGCTCAGCAAGCGGGCTTTTTCGTGCTGCGCACCCACAGGGCCGGGCTCGCTCCGGCGCTTGGCTTGCCGAGCGGCTTCGCGGCGCAGCTGGTGGGGCGGTGCCGTGATGAGCGGTGGGGCCGTTGCCTGCCCTGCCGGGGGCACGAAAGGGCCACCATGCCCGGCGGCTTGCTTTTCGCGCAAGCTATCCAGGGAGGCGTTGGCCTTGACCGGGGCCGAGTCGACGGCCTGCGTGTCGCCGG
>JAYSZD010000806.1:0-3118 GCA_043738185.1 Hymenobacter sp.
CAGGAGCACCGGGGCCAGTGGCCGCAAAATATTTATCATCAAAAAGCGCAAAGCAGGAAAACGAAAAGCATCCCTCCCAACGTAAAAGAGCCCAGATTAGTCGGGCGCCGGGTGGCAAAATTACGCCAATGCCGTTGCCTAACCCCCGGCCAGGCCTTATCTTAGCCCAAAGAATCTGTTTTTCGCTAGCCGCCACCGCCCATGAAACGCTTCACCGACTACCTGGAAACGCAGTCTTTTGGTTTGTGCTCCGCCCTCGCTCAAAAGTGGGGCTTCAGCACCCGCAGCGTCCGGCTCTCGTTCGTTTACGCCTCGTTTTTCACCTTTGGCTCGCCCGTGGTGCTCTACTTCGCCGGTGCTTTCTGGATTAACGTGCGGCGGGCCATGCGCCAACAGCGCAGCACTGTTTGGGATTTGTAGGCAGCTTAGGGTTTCGACCAATTTGTGTGATTACAAAGAAGAGCATCTTCCTTATTGAGGACGATGCTCTTTTCATATTGAAGCCATTCCGGTAGTCATCAGCCGGTCATGCAAAGCGTAGCGGAGCATGACCGGTAAAATATATTTCCAAACAGCCTCGCTGTCAGCTTGCGCGTTTTGGGAAAAATCTTACTTGAGGCCAAGCTCACTAAATTTGCGTTTGCCCTTCGCAAAATAGGTCCATACTAAACTGCCGTCGTACACGCCCGGTCGCTCGGAAACACGCAGGTGCGGATGGGCCGCTCGGCGCTGCCGGCGCCAGTAGGCGAGCTTGCCATAAAAGCTGAAGTGAGCCCGAATAACCGCCTGAAAATTGCGAAACTGGCCGCCCGCCAGAAATCGCAGGCCCGCCACGCCATCCAATACCAGCCGCTGAAACATGCTCAATAGCAGCTCACTTGGAGCCGCGTTTTTGTAGAGCAACGCCAGACCATTGCGGAAGTTGAGGTAGGTTTTGCGGGGGCTGCTTTGGGGCAGGGTGCCGCCGCCGACGTGGTGCACGGCGCTGCCGCCGTGGTACCACACCTCGTGGCCGGCATTCCACAGGCGCCAACACAGGTCGATTTCCTCCATGTGGGCAAAAAACGCGGGTTCCAGCCCGCCCAACGCCTGCCAGGCCGTGCGCCGTACCATGAGGCAGGCGCCGGTGGCCCAGGCCACAGGGCGGGAGTCGTCGTATTGGCCCTGGTCTTTTTCGAGCGTATCAAATAGGCGGCCGCGGCAAAACGGATACGCCAGTCGGTCGAGGTAGCCGCCGCCGCCGCCTGCGTATTCAAAATAAGTGGGGTCGGCGTGGGCCAGAATCTTGGGCTGCACCGCGGCAATGCGCGGGCTGGCTCCAAGTAAGCTGCGCAAGGGCCGCAGCCAGCCCAGCGTGACTTCGACATCGGAGTTCAGCAGCACGAAAAAGTCGCTGTCGACTTGCGCCAGGGCCTGGTTGTAGCCCTCGCAGAATCCGTAATTGCGGTCGAGCAGCAGCAGCTCCACCAGCGGAAACTCGCGGGCCATCAGCTCCACCGAGTCGTCGGTAGAGGCATTGTCGGCCACGATAACGCGGGCGCCATCAGCGTGGGTGATGACGCCGGGCAGGAAGCGGCGCAGGAAACCCGCGCCGTTCCAGTTCAGAATAACGATGGCGACATCGGCGCAGGGGCCGATTTTGGCGGCACTAAGCTCCAAAACCGCTCAGGTCGAGGCCCGGCACGTTGGGCATCAGGCCGCTGGTTTTGCGCTGCAACTCCTGGCGGGCCAGCTCGGCGGCCTCGTCCAGGGCCTTGTTCACGGCGGCTACCACCAGGTCGGCCAGCATGTCGCGGTCCTGCGGCGTGAGCAGGCTCTCATCGATTTCCAGCTTGATTACTTTGCGGTGGCCGCTGGCAGTGGCCCGCACCAAGCCGCCGCCGGCTTCGCCCGTGGCGGTAATGTGCTGAATTTCCTGCTGGGCCTGCTGCATTTTGTCTTGCAGCTCCTTCACTTTGCCCATCATGCCGGTTAGGTCAAATGCCATAATTAGTCGGGGTAATTTGTGAGTTTTGATTGTTCGTTCTGGTAAACAAGGCAACGGCCTGAAAGTGCTTCTCAAATTGAAAAGAGTACCTCGGGTACGAATCGGTCAGGGTATTGGCTGATGTTACGCAGCGCTCTCGCTGAAGTGCCGCCAGCGTTGGAGCGCGAACTACAAAGTTCGCGCTACCATCCATTGCTTAACATCAGGTATCAGTTCAAAATAGTAACCGAACCCGTGGCAGTAAATGGCGTGCCGTCTTCGTTCAACTGCTGGAATCGCCACACGTAGGTGCCAGGTACCGGCGCACGGCCCTTGATGGTACCGTCCCAGGTTTCGGAGCGTTGCGTGCCCCGGAACACCTCCTGCCCGTTGCGGTCTACAACCACAAAGGTGTACTGCTGCAAATAACGTCCTTTTACTTCCAGCACGTCGTTGAGCCGGTCGCCATTGGGCGTGAAGGCGGTGGGAATATTGAGAAAAATCCGGCGCGTGACGGTGGCCACGTTCGAGTAGCTGACCGTGCCGGCGGGCAGGCCGGCGCCGCTAATCAGCAGGCGGTAGCGCAGCGTTTGGCGGTCGGTGGGCGGGGCAAGGTCGGTGTAGCTGCCGCCGCTCACCGGCACTGCGCTGAGCACCGTGCCATCGGGGGCCAGCCGTTGCAGCGTGTAGCTGGCTGCGGCGCCGGGCTCAGGACCAGTGAATGGCGTCCAGCTGAGGACGGCGGTGGTGCCGGCGGGGTCGGCCGGCGCGGCCGTGAGCAGGGCCGGGCAGGTGGGCGCGCTTTCGGGCGAGGCATTGCCGCACACGTCCACCAGGCGCACCGTGTAGCAGGGCGCTTCGGCAATAAGTGCGGCCAGGGCCACCGAATCGCGCTGGACGCCGGCGGTTCTGGTCACGCGGAAGGCGGCCGGCGGGCCGCCCGCGCTGCTGCGCTGATAGCGCAGGGTGCTGCCCGTGGTCAGGGCCGGGCCGTTAGCCAGAATGGGGGTCAGCTCCACCACGTTGCGCAGATTGAAGCTGGCCAGCAGCAGCGGCTGCGCCGGCGGCAGGGCCGACTGCGTGGTGATGGCCACCGGGTTGGAAACCGATTCGCCCCCGACCGGCTGCGTGGCCGTTACGCGGTAGGTATAC
>JAYSZD010000807.1:0-1272 GCA_043738185.1 Hymenobacter sp.
CTCACCGGCGAAGTGAAGGACGTGCTGTTGCTCGACGTGACCCCGCTCTCGCTGGGCATTGAGACGATGGGCGGCGTGATGACCAAGCTCATCGAATCAAACACGACCATTCCGACCAAAAAGTCGGAGACGTTCTCCACGGCTTCGGACTCGCAGCCTTCAGTGGAAATCCATGTGCTGCAAGGCGAGCGCCCCCTGGCCAGCCAGAACCGCACCATCGGCAAGTTTCACCTCGACAGCATTCCGCCCGCGCCCCGTGGCGTGCCGCAGATTGAGGTAATCTTCGACATCGACGCCAACGGCATCCTGAACGTGACCGCCAAGGACAAAGGCACCGGCAAGGAGCAGAAAATCCGCATCGAAGCCAGTTCCGGTTTGAGCGAGGACGACATCAAGCGCATGCGCGACGAAGCCGCCGCCAACGCCGATTCGGACAAAGCCGAAACCGAGCGCATCGGCAAGGTGAACGCTGCCGACTCGATGATTTTCCAGACCGAGAAGCAGCTGAAAGAATACGGCGACAAGCTGAGCGGTGGCAACAAAACCGCCGTCGAAGGCGCGCTGGCTGACCTCAAAGCTGCGCACGAATCGAAGGATATTGCCCGCATCGACACCGCTATGGAGGCCATCAACGCCGCCTGGCAGGCAGCCTCGCAGGAGATGTACGCCGAAGGCGGCCAGCCCGGCGCCGACGGTCAGCCGCAAGGCGACAACGGCCAGGGCCAGCCCGCCGGTGACCAGGTGACCGACGTGGACTACGAAGAAGTAGACGGCAAAGAGGCGAAGTAAGCCCTCACTTGTAATGGAAAGGCCGGAGGCGTAAGCTTCCGGCCTTTTTTTGTTGCCTTAATTTGTATTCTTTACCTGCTGATTTCTACCGCCCGATATGTTTGATTTTTTACGCTATCAAACCTTTCCTTCCGAGCAGGCGGCCCGGCCGTTTCTGGAGTTGTTGCGGCAGCACGAAGTGCCTTTTGAAACCAGTGTGGACTCCGGCCAGCCGGATTTCGACCCGACTATGGCCTTCAACCGCACGTATGCCACCTTCGTGGTGAGCCTGCACGGGCCCGATTTTGAGTGGGTGCGGCGCCTGGAAGAAGACGCCCACCGCGAGGCGCTGGCTACGCTCAGCCCGGACCATTACCTGTTCGGCTTTACCGATGTGGAGCTATTCAACATCCTGACCAACCCCTTGGAATGGAGTAGCCTGGACGTGATTCTGGCCGGCCAGCTGCTCCGGCAGCGCGGGCGCGACGTGTCGGCCGATACCAT
>JAYSZD010000808.1:0-3116 GCA_043738185.1 Hymenobacter sp.
CTGGATAGCGGACTGGCCGATTTTTTGCACATGCTGGGGCAGGCGTACCAAGCGCAGCCGGTGGGTTCGCCGGCCCGCGAGCAGCTGTGGGCGCTGTATTTCTTCACGGCCGAGTTTGGGTTGGTGCAGCACGAGGGCCAGCCGCGCCTGTGCGGTGCGGGGCTGCTTTCGTCGGCGGGCGAAATCCACCACTGCGTGAACGAGAACACGCCGCGGGTGGTGTTCGACCTGGCCACTGTGTTGCGCACGCCCGTCACGGGCGCGCGGTTTCAGCAGCAGTATTTTGTGCTGCCCGCCTGGGAGCAGCTCACCGATTGCGTGGCCGAGCTGGCCGGTATGCTGGCCGTGGCATGAGGAATTGGGGTAGGAGGGATTCTTAGGGTAGGAGGGTAGGGTTGACAGAAGGAGAGCCAGAACGTAGCAACTTATATCCTCATACCCTCCTTTCTTATTGTATTGTAGCTTCGCGCTATGCTGTTTCAATTTAGTACCCATAGCGGGTTGCTGCTGCCATTTGTGGTGCCGGGGTTGGTGCTGGTGCTGCATTTGGTGGGGCGGGCGGCCCGCTTCGGCCACTTGCCCGATGGGCTGCTGGCCCTGCTGCTCCTGCTAAATGTGCTGCCTGTGACGCAGTGGATGCTGGGCTATGCCGGCTGGTACGACAGCCACGACCTTCATTCCACCATTATGTTCTACGTGCCGTGGCAGCCGTGGCTGATGTGCGGGCCGGCCTTCTACCTCTACTTCCGAAGCCTGACCAACCAGGAGTTTGAGCTGCGGCGGCACTGGCGGCACCTGCTGCCGGGGCTGGTGTATGCGGGGCTGTTTGCAATGGCGGCCCTCTACGACCTGGGCTGGAGTTGGACCCTGCACGGGCGGGCGCTGCCTTTTCATTTTGGTACCAAAGGCGAAGCGGCTAACTGGCTGAATGCTATCAGCGAGTTAGTTAGTTGGCTGGGCTACACCCTGATGCTGGGCTACGGACTGGCCACGCTCCGCTTGTTTCGGCGCTACCGGCGCTACCTCGACGACAATTTTTCGGATACGGCCCGGCTGCGGTTCCGCGGGCTGCGCGACCTGCTGGTGGCCGCGCTGCTGGGGCTGGTGCTGTGGGTGGGTTTTGAGGTGCTGGGCTGGGCCCTTGGGCCGCTGGATTACGGCGATTATTGGTACGCCTACTTCGCCAACGGGGCCCTGATTTATTACCTCAGTATTGTGGGGCTGCAAGCCAATTTTGCCGCCGTGGTACCCTTGCGCTTCGAGCCTGAGGCCCGCGCCGGAGCCTACGACGAGCGCGCGTTGTTGGCCGCAACTTCGGCGGCGGCGGTCGAGCCGGCCGTCTCCTATGAAGCTGCATCGGCGTACGAGCAGCCGCGGGCCACCATACCCGCAGCCTTAGCCTTGCTTCCGGGCTCGGCCCCGGTAGAAACTGGTACGCTGACCCTCACCGCCCCCGCAAGTCCCAAATTACCCGCCGCCGAACTGCACCCCTGGCGTGATAAGCTTCAGCAGTTGATGGCCGACGAACAGCCCTGGTTGGAACCCGAACTGACCCTGGCCGAGCTGGCGCACCGACTGCGTACTAACACCTCGCTGCTCTCGCACGTCATCAACACCGGCTGCGGGCAGAACTTTAACGATTTCGTGAACAGCTACCGCGTGGCCGAAGCCGAGCGCAAGCTGCAAGACCCACGCCTGACGCATTACTCCCTGGTAGGCATTGCGTTAGAGTCGGGATTTAATTCTAAATCTACCTTCAATCGGGTATTTAAAAAGCTGACGGGGCGCACCCCGAGCGAGGTCACGCGGCCCAAATCATAAACTGGGACGGCCCAAGGCGTAAGTTGAAGCGCAGGCAGAATGAGAATGGCGGACTTTTGAGGCATCACTTCACCAACCTCTTTTGTCCCCCTGCTCATGAAAAACTTCCCCAACCTATTGGCCGCCTGGTGTGGCCCCGCGGCCCTGGCGCTGCTTGTTGGCCGCTTGCATTTGAGCATTGGCGCGCTGTTGCTAGTGGCCGCGCCGCTGCTGGCTTGCTCCCCGTCGGGCATCAACGGGCTGCGCTCGCAGGTGCGTATCGATGTAGGCAAGCAGTTTGAGCTGGGCGGCGAGCAGCTGCTGGGCTTTCGCATCGAGGCCGTCAACGCAGGGCCGGTAGCGGTCGAAATCAAGGAAAAAACCTCGGACGGCCAGACTAAGCTGAAGGGCACCCTGGAACCGGGCCAAAAATCCACCGCCACATTTGGCCTTGGGTCGAAAGCCATATTGGTTAATCTGGGCCAGCGTGAGGCCAAAGTCGACGTGAACATCAGCGGCGGCGCGGGGCTGAGCATGGGCTATGCGCCGGCTCAGGCCAGTGTGGTGCCAGCGGTGGCCAGCCCCGTGCCCACAGCAGCACCCCGGCTCTCGCGCCTGCTGATACCGGCGAGGCAGGAGTTTCTGCTGGGGGGCGGCCAGGCGGGCGAGTTCACTTTTGTGGGAACCAACGTGGGCACGGTGGCCGTGCAGGCCCGCGAGCGCACCCGCACTGGCCAAACGCTGGACCGTGGGACCATTGCGCCGGGCCAGGGGGTGAAGTTGCTATTTGGGGCCGGTTCGCAGGCCTTGTTATTCAATAGCAACGCCACCCAGGCCCGGCTGAAAATAGATGCCAGCCTGCTTAACCCCCGCGAGTTGGGCATGACATATCGGCAAGGCAACAAGTAGCCCACTGCCTATCTGCCACCCCCAATAATCCCAACAGTTACTTCAAGTACTCACGCAATCCATCAACCCTTTAAAAACCAGTTTTTTGTCATGAAAAATTTCCTTCCTGCCGCCGCATCCGCACGTATTTGGGCGTTGGCCGTTTTGCTGCTGCCGCTGCTGCCGCTGCTGGCCCTGGCGGGCACCATCCGTTCCAGCCTGCTCATTGAGCCAGGCAAGCAGTTTGTTTTGGGTGGCGACCAGCGCGGCGCGTTTAAGGTAGCGGCCAAAAACGTGGGCACCGTACCTGTCGAAATCCGCGAGCGGCCCAAGGGCGGTGGCACGTTCGGCAAAGTAACCCTCCAGCCCGGCCAATCAGGCGTGCTAAAGTTTGCGGCCGGCTCCACGGCCGTGCTGCTCAACCCCAG
>JAYSZD010000809.1:0-3110 GCA_043738185.1 Hymenobacter sp.
TTCGTTGAAGCGGAAGTTTTTCACCGGAAACTTAATCTGGCCGTTCTCGATGTAGAACGTTCCGTCGCGCGTGAGGCCGGTGTAGAGCAGCGTTTGCGGGTCGACCTCGCGGATGTACCACAGGCGCGTCACCAGAATGCCCTTGGCCGTGCCCTTAATCAGGTCGGCCGTGCTCTGCGTGCCCCCGGCCATGATAAAGCCGTTGGGGTAGGCTGTGGCGGGTACGTTGTTCTTCTGCGCCCAGAAACGCGTGTAGAACAGGTCTTTCACCACGCCTTTGTCCACCCAGGTCTGGCGTTTGGTGGGCAGGCCGTCGTCGTCGAACGCATTGCCCGGCACCTCGGCATTCATGGGGTCCGAATAGATGGTTATCCGCTCATCGAACAGTTTTTCGCCCTTGCGGTTGCCGCCGCCTTTCTTGCTCAGAAAGCTGCGGCCTTCGTCGGCCTCGCGGGCGCCCATGCTATACACCAGTCCGCCGAGTAGCGACAGGTCGTCGCCGGCCATCAGGGCGGCGGGCTCCAGAATCACGGTGTACTTGCCGGGCTCAATGGCTTTGGCATTTACGGAGCTCAGGGCCTTGTTGGCGGCGCGCTCGGTAAGGCCCTTGGCGTTGAGCTTGGCCGGGTCCGTCACGTCGGCAATGGCGTAGCCGGAGCCGGTGCCATCGGCCGTGCGCACCGTCACCGAAAAGTCGGTATTGGTGGATTGCTGGTAGGCTTCGAGGCCCTTGGAGTTGCGCAGGGCCACAAATCGGGTGCCGCCATCCAGAAACCCGGCGGCGCTGAGTTTCTTGGTGGCGCAGAGCGTCATGCTTTCGGCCGCGGCCTGGGCCCGGGTGGTCGCCGTGAGCAGGGTAGTGGCCGTCGAAGGCGGGTTCAGATACGTTTGCTGGCTGATAAAGGGCACGTATTCCGGGCTCTCGGGCGCAAGCCGGGCAATTTCCTCGGCCCGCTGCACGCAGCGGCGCAGAGTGGCGTCGTCGAATTCGTTGCAAGTGGCAATGCCACTGCGTTTGCCGAAGCGCGATTCCACGGCCAGCGACACGGAATCCTGCGCGCCGGCCGTGCTCACGCTGTTGCGGGCGTAGCGGATGTTGCCCGCCGTGCGGCCGCGCAGCGAAGCCGCGCATTCGTCGGCCGTGCTGTAGCTGAGGACTTTTTTCAATAACGCCTGAGCGTCGTCTTTGGAGAGAATGGCCATTGTGTTGAGCTGTTAGCTGGTGGCTAATTAGCTGTTAGCTTCTCCGCTTTCGCTGCGCATCCACAGAGGAGCTAACAGCTAATAGCTATAAGCTAACAGCTTAAATAATTTATACTTTCCGGGCGGTATTGATGACGTTCACGCCATTGAAGCGCGTAGTGGCCGAGCCGTGGCTCACCGAAGACACCTGCGAGGGTTGGCCCTTGCCGTCGAAGAAGGTGCCAAACAAGCGGTAGTCGCTCTGGTCGCACGAGCCCGCGCAGGCGCCCCAGAACTCCTGGGTGTTGGACTGGTAGGCCACGTCTTCGAGCTGCTCCGTGATTTTGCCCTTTTCAATGGCGAAAAACAGCTGCCCGCCAAACTGGAAGTTGAAGCGCTGCTGGTCGATGGAAAACGAGCCGGCGCCGGCAATGTAAATGCCCTTATCCACGCCTTTCACCATCTCGTCGGGGCTCATTTTAGCCGTGCCAGGGCGCAGGCTGATGTTGGGCATGCGCTGAAACTGCACGTCTTCCCAGCTCTGGGCATAGGCGCAGCCGTCGGATTCCTTCTGGCCCACGATGTGGGCCTGGTCCCTGATTTTCTGGTAGTTCACCAGTTTGCCGTCTTTGATGATGTCCCATTCGCGGGTTTTCACGCCCTCATCGTCGTAACCCACGTTGCCCACCGAGCCGGGCTGCAGCTTGTCGGCCACGATGTTGACCTCTTTCGAGCCGTAGGGCAGGTTTTTGGCCTTCCATTCCAGAGTGGCGAAGCTGGTGCCGGCGAAGTTCGCTTCGTAGCCCAGCACGCGGTCGAGCTCCGTGGGGTGGCCCACCGATTCGTGGATGGTCAGGCCCAGGTGGCCGGGGTCGAGCACGAGGTCGTACTTGCCGGGCGTCACGGATTTCGTGGTCAGCTTGGCCTTGGCCTGCTTGCCGGCCAGTGCGGCATCGGCGAGAATATCGTAGCGCAGTTTATAGCCGATGGTATCGGTGCCCTGCGGGCCGCGCACCTGCTCGGCCGCGCTCGGCGTCAGGTACTCGAAGCCCAGGCCCACCGGCGCGCTCAGCGCCTCCCGCGAGCGGAATTTGCCCGACTTGGTGTCCACCGCCGTGGCGCTGAACGTGGGCCACAGCCGGTGAATGTCCTGGTCGATGTAAGAGCCATCAGTGCTGGCGAAATACTTCTGCTCGTTCACCTGAAACAGCGCCGAGTTGATGTAGCTGGCGCCCGCGTCGAGCGCGGCGGCGTTGGCGGCCAGCAGCAGGTCCACTTTTTGCTTAATCGGCACCTCAAAAGCGCTCTGCTGAATGGGCGTTTTCCAGCTCACCTCGCCGTATCCGGACTGCGTGGCCAGCCGCACGGGCTCGGTCATCACCAGTCGGTTGGCCTTAGCAATGTTCACAGCCTCGCGGGCGGTGGCGGCCAGGCTGGCTTCGGTGACCACGCTTGTGGAGGCAAAGCCCCAGCAGCCCGCCACCAGCACCCGAATGCCCACGCCGTAGCTCTCGGTGCTCACGATGTTCTGCACCTGCTTCTCGCGGGCAAATACATACTGGTTCAACGAGCGGCCAATGCGCACGTCGGCGTATTCGGCCCCGGCGGTTTTGGCTGCGTTCAGGGCCGAATCGGCCAAGCGCTTTTTCACGATGACATCGGCTCCCGGCTCCAGCAGGCGGGCGGGGTCAACGGAGGTGTAGCCGAAGCCCGGTAGGCTGGGCAGCAATAGCCCACCCGCCGCCAGGCCGGTGAGTCCCACAAAGTCGCGTCTTTTCATAAGGTGCAGAAAAAAAAAGGTTGGTGATTAACGGTTAGTTGTTGGCGGTTAATGATTAACGGAAAGTAGTTTGTGATTAACTGCTGTTACGCCGTAAGGTATAGCGCGGACTTTGTAGTCCGCGTCCCCGCGCCGTTTGGCTCGCTTT
>JAYSZD010000810.1:0-7945 GCA_043738185.1 Hymenobacter sp.
CACAAGCGGGTGGTTTCGGCGATTAAGGGTATGATTCCGGGCAAAAACCAGCTGGTGACGGATTACGTGGGCGAGCGTTTCCGGCTGGGCCGTCACCAGCTGGGCGTCGTTGCAGGGCCGTGCCACGCCGAGGAAGTGGCCCTGGAGAAGCAGAGCTACCTCACCATCGGCTCGCCGGATGCGGCGTTGGCCCAGGAGTTTTGCGAGCTGCTGCGCAACCGCTACGTGCGCGCCCATCCGGCTTCCGACCTCGATGGCATTGAATACTGCGCCGTGATGAAAAACATTATTGCCCTGACCGGCGGCATTGCCCACGGGCTGGGCTACGGCGATAATTTTCTGGCTGTGCTGGTGAGCAACGCGGTACAGGAAATCCGTCGGTTTTTGCAGGCCATCAACCCGCAGCCGCGCGACCTTTCGGCCTCGGCTTACCTCGGCGACTTGTTGGTGACGGCCTACTCGCAGTTTTCGCGCAACCGCACTTTTGGCGGCATGGTGGGCCGCGGCTACTCCGTAAAGTCGGCCCAGCTTGAAATGAACATGGTGGCCGAAGGCTACTTCGCCGTGAAGAGCATTTACGAGCTGAATAAAAAGCTGAAAGTGCACATGCCCATCACCACCGCTGCCTACCGCGTGCTCTACGAAAAGGTGGCGCCCGCCGTGGAAATGGAATTGCTAAAGGACCAACTGCGCTAGTTTGCCATGAAAGTAGTCGGCTTCACCTTCGTTCGCAACGCCATCACCTACGATTATCCGGTGTTGGAAAGCATCAATTCCCTGCTGCCGCTTTGCGACGAAGTGGTGGTGGCCGTCGGCAATTCTGCCGATGATACTTTGGGACTAATCCGCAGCATAGCGTCGCCCAAAATCCGTATCATCGAAACCGTGTGGGACGACTCGTTGCGCGAAGGCGGCCGGGTACTGGCCGTGGAAACCGACAAGGCCCTGGCCGCCGTGCCTGCCGATGCCGACTGGGCCATTTACCTGCAGGCCGATGAGGTGCTGCACGAGGCCGACTACCCGGCCATCCGGGCTGGTATGGCCCGTTGGCAGCACGAGCAAGCGGTACAGGGCTTGCTGCTCAGCTACCGGCATTTTTACGGCTCTTATGATTACGTGGGAGATTCCTACCGCTGGTACCGACGCGAAATCCGCATCGTGCGGCCCAGTATCGGCGTGGCCTCGTACCGCGACGCGCAGGGCTTCCGGCTGGCTGATAATGCCAAGCTACGGGTGCGCCTACTCGACGCTACCGTGCACCACTACGGCTGGGTGAAAACGCCCGCCGCCATGCAGCGCAAGCAGGAAACCTTCAACAAGCTCTGGCACACGGATGAGTGGGTGGCCCAGAACGTGGCGCCCGCCTCCGAGTTCGACTACAGTCAGGTCGATTCTTTAGTGCGCTTTGGCGGGGCGCACCCGCAGGTGATGCTGCCGCGCATTGCCGAACAAAACTGGCGCTACGAGCACGACATGAGCCGCAACCACTACCGCCCCAAAGACCAGCTCAAGCGCTGGCTGGAGCAGCTCACGGGCTACCGACTGGGCGAATACCGCAACTATAAGCTTCTGTAACCTCCAGGTAACGCGATGCTCAACTGGCTTCCTCTAGCTTTGCTCACGGCTTTGTGCCTGGCCCTCTACAATTTCTTTATCAAGCTAGCGGCCAATCACGTTTCGGCGGCCGTGGGCGCCGTGGTGTTGCAGCTGGTGGCGGCGGGGCTGGGGGCCATGTGGCTGGTGAAGCTGAAGCTGCAGGGCGAGCCGCTGAACATTACCGGCAAGGGGCTGATGCTGTCGGTCGTGGCAGGTTTGGGGGTTGGCCTGGCTGAAATCCTAACTTTCGTGGTTTTTCAGCGCGGCGTTGATTCCTCCGTGGGCACGCCCGTCATCGTGGGTGGCTCGGTGCTGCTGACGGCCGTGTTGGGTGTGCTGGTGCTGTGCGAAGGCTTGTCGATGCCCCAGGCGGGCGGCTTGCTTCTGATTGTGGTGGGTATCGCATTGCTGGCGCGGGGCCATTAGCGCGCTTGCGGGGTTACTGTACACTTACTGGTTGAATTAAAAATTAAAAAGTAAGAGTTAAAAATCTGTTGTTCATAATATTAATTATTTTTACTTCTATCCTCTGACTCGGGAACCGCGCCAAGTGTCACCCTCAGTGCCGCCAGGCTTTGGTTTGTAGGGAATACCCTTTGGGAACCCGGTAGATTTCCACTTCCCGGTTTTGATAAGCGGGCGGAAAATTAAACTCGGGCTGAAAGAATCCGCGCTTTTTTGGGAATGCCACCACGTAGGCGTAGCGGGTGGTCCCGCGCTGGTCGTTATCAATGTGCCAGGTGCGCTGCCGCATTTCGGAATGGGCGTAGAAGCGAAAAAACAGGTTGTGGGTTGGCTCCGGAATCAGGACCGGGCCGTGGGCCTGCGTGGCCAGCCACTGGAGCCCGGCGTGGTAGGCCGCGTTGCTGCCCCGCGCCGCCGGATTTACCCGGATAACTGAATAGGCCTGATAGGTTATAAATAGCCCGATGCAAGTAGTAATGCCCCACCGCAACTGGCTACTGGGCCACCGCCAGATTAGCCATTCCACCACCAGGGCCACGAGAATGAAGGAGAAGAAGGCCTTGTACAACAGTACTCGTTCGGGTGGGAAAACCCGCTGCGCCAGGATTAGCGCGTAGGGCAGACCGGCAAACCACAGCGCCGGTACGCCCACGCGCTCCAGCTGTTGGGTGAGTCCGACGGGCAGTCGGCCGTGCCGGGCCGCCAGGAGCAGCCAGGTAACCGTCCCGAGCATTGGTACCGCGATAAACGCCCCCAGCGTGCGCTGTCCCGCCATAAAACCCTCATTGAACCAGACGTAAGCAGGCAGGCCGGTCCAGAATTTGGTAGCGGGCAGCGCCGACACGTACCCGTTTCCCACCAGCTTGTCCAGGCCCGAAATGAAAATCAGCGGGCTGTAAAGCACCAGCACTCCCGCTCCAATCAGCCCGCCGGCTGCCGCTATGGGTACTAATTGGCGCCAGTTGCGGCGGCGCAAAGCCGTGATTCCAAGCCAGGAAAAAGCGGAAGCCAGCACGTATGCGAACGGCGGAACCGTGTAGCCGCCCAGCACCCCGGCCAGTACCAGGGCCGCCCAGGCCGCTCGTTGCCGGCCCCGGCCCCGCTGCTGCTGCTGCTGCTGCAAAACCAAAGTGCTGAAGAAGACGATGCCCGCCAGTAAAATCATTAGCCAGTAGCCGCGGCCCACCCCGGCGTGGTACAAACTCAGCTGCAGGCAGCTAAACAAACCCGTGGCAACGCCCGCCACCCGAAACCCGGCGAGCCGCAGCAGCCCCAAAAACAGAAAAACAGTGGCCCCAGTGCTGATTAGTAGTACGGGCAGCCGCATAGTCCACCAAAAGCCCGGATGTAGCTGGTAGAACGCCACACTGATGGTGTTGGAAAATACGTGGTTGTTGGGAATCGGATAATAGGCAGTGGTGGCCAGCAACCCTTTACTCACGAATACCTCGTACGAAACGGCGTCGTCGTACTCCGGATTGTAGAGGCTGAAGTACAGCCGCAGCCCGGTGAGCAGCGCCAGCGCTCCCCAGGCCAGTCGCACCTGCATTTTGGTCAGGCTGCCAAAGCCGGCTAGCAAGTCGGCGGCGGAAAGTGTTGTTTCCTTGCCCCAGGCACGAAGCTCAGCCCGGCAGGCGCGCCAGCCGCAAAGCCCACCAAACAGACCTGCCGATAGCGCCGCTCCCCATGCTAGAGAACGGCCAAAAGCTGCATACTCCCCGGCGCTGAAGCGGCGGATGGGTTTTCCGTAAAACGGAAATATGGCATCCAGCGCTTGCGTCTCGGCCCAGGTTGCGGAGCCCAGCACCAGCGCCGAATAAGCTGCGCACAATGCCAGCAGTCCCAGCCCCAGGAGCCAGAAAAAACGCGCGTTTATTGGCATTTATTCAGGCGTTGGCAGGGTCCCCATTTTTTCCAGCTCCTCCCACACGCGGTGCGTGGGCAGGCCCATCACGGTGAAGTAGGAACCTTCCAGTCGGGTGATTCCCACCATGCCCAGCCAGTCCTGAGCCCCGTAAGCGCCCGCCTTGTCGAAGGGCTTGGCGGTGGCAATGTAATGGGCAATTTCGGCAGGGGAGAGGGGGCGAAAATGCACGGTGGTCCGGTCCGAAAAAACCACCTCGCGGCCGCCGCCGCCGCGCAGGCACACGGCCGTAAACACGTCGTGGGCGCGGCCCTGCAGGCGCGTGAGCATGGCGGTGGCTTCGGCTACGTCGGTCGGTTTGTTCAGCACGTCCTCGCCGAGGCAAACAATGGTGTCGGCGGTGAGCACCACTTCGTCGGGTGCCAGGCTGGCGGCGTAGGCAGCGGCTTTGTGGGCGGCCAGATACTCGGCTACTTCGGCGCGGCGCAGGTGCTCGGGGTAGTTTTCGTCGACTTCCACCAAGCGGATTTCGTAGGTCAGGCCCAAGTCAGTGAGCAACTGACGGCGGCGTGGGGAGTTGGAGGCTAAAATTAATTTCACGAAGGAATACCCTGAAAATGGTGCGCGAATAAGTTGCCGTCTTCCTCATTGGCAATACTACTGAAAAGAAAGCCCCCAATCGTTTTTGGGTAGAAAAAGGTCGATTTAGCCGGCATTACGGCCCCGGAATGGCACACGGCTTCCACTTCGGCCATGCTTACTTCGTTCACGATGAAAGCGGCGCGGGCCTCGCCGCGGTCCACTCGTTGCAGGCACTCTGCGAAATTGCGCACGTAGGCCACCCCCGACCAGGCGCGCTGGGCATCGGGGCCCACCAACCCCAGCGCTTTTTCCAGCACGAAGAAGTGCAGCACCGTTAAATCCAGCTGTTTTACCTCCTCCGTGGTGTCCCAGTTCAGTAGCGCGTGCGCCTCGGGCCGCAGCCGGATTTTGTAGGCCTGCCCACCGAGGTACACGCCGAAAGCCCACTTTTTGCCCGCGATAATTTCGGGTAAGTCGTTGGCGTTTTCATTGGGTAAAACCGTGAAATAGGGCGCTAATCGGGCCAGTAGCTCGACGTCGCTCGGGTTGCCGGGCAGTTCCAGCAGCAGCCGGTGCGTGGCCAGAATGCGCAGGTCGTCGGCGGCCGCGTTGGTCAGGTACATCAGGTGGTAGTTCCAGGGTTCGCGGCCGGTGGCATCGGGAGTGGCCGCCTGTCGGGCGTGGCGGTAGGCCAGCGAGCCTTCATAGCGGTGGTGGCCATCGGCCAGAATTACCTGGCGGGCGGCCATTATTTCCTGAAACCGGCCAATAACGGTGGCGTCCTGAATCACGGCCAGCACGTCGCGGGCTCCCTGGTAATCTTCCTCGGTTTCGAGCAATGGCGCGCGCATCGCTTCATCCATGTACTGCTCCAGCTTAAATTCCTCGTCGCGGTACAGGCCGTGGGTGGCACTGGTCTGGAACTGCGTCTGGGCCAGCAGCGCGGCCCGGTCGCTTACGGCGCCGGGTAAGGTATTTTCGTGCCGCAGAATCACATTTTCGGCCCATTCGTAGGCGCGGATGTGGCACATGAAACCCTTACGGCAATACTCCTGCGGGCTGCCGGGCAGCCGGAAGTATTGGTAATAAACGTAGATGCCGGGCAGCTCATCCTGGCGTAAAATGCCGGTAGCCTGCCACTCGCGCAGGCGCACTAGGGCCGCCGCGGCCGGGTTGTCGGACCGGGGCACCGAGAGGTGAATGGAGTTGAGCGGGTTTTGGTACAGGGCGTCCCGTTGCCTGGCCGACACAACATCGAAAAGCGGCGAAACATACGCGTCAATATCGGCGCTCAGCGTTGGGTTGTAGCGCCAGCCGCGCAGGGGTTGAATTTCAGCCAAACTGTTAAGGAATGAATCAGAGTTGAGTTTTAAGGAGTGGTGCAAAATCAAACGCACACTGAATGGCTTGCAATCAATTGAAAGCTTGCGGATTAAGGCTCATGGCTTGCAGTCGTTAGGGTGCCAGACGGCTGCGCTGCCACGTGGTGCCGGTCAGCTCGTACACGATGCGGTCATGCAGGCGACTGGGGCGGCCCTGCCAGAACTCTATCCGATGAGGACGCAGCAGGTAGCCACCCCAGTGTGCCGGACGGGGCAGGGGATTCTGCGCTTCGAATTGGTCGGCTATTTCCGCCTCGCGGGCTTCCAGTACTTCCCGGTTGTCAATGACCTGGCTTTGGGGCGAGGCCCAGGCACCAATCTGGCTGCTGCGCGGCCGGCTCTGGAAATATTCAGTCGACATCGCCTCCGGGGCTTTCTCAACCCGGCCCTCCACGCGCACCTGCCGCTCCAGCCCCGGCCAAAAGAAGTTGAGAGCGGCTAGCGGCGCCTCGGCCAGCTCCTGCCCTTTGCGCGACTCGTAGTTGGTGTAAAACAGAAAGCTGCGCTCCTCGGGCAAGCCCTTGAGCAGTACCACCCGCGACGACGGTTGGCCGTTCGGTCCCACTGTGCTCAGGGTCAGCGCCGTTGGTTCGTCGAGTTGGGCGGCCAGGGCTTCGTCGAGCCACACCCGAAACTGTTGCACGGCATCGGGTAGTACGTCGGTTTCGGCCAGCGTGCGTTGGGCGTAGGTCTTGCGGAGGTCGGCGAGTTGCGGGTCAGTCATGCGACGGTTGGGGGAGTCAGTAGTTATGAAGAACAAGGAACTGCGCGCCGGCTGGCACTATGGGCGAGTGTTATGGAACCGGAAACCTGAATTCTGTTTCGCCCATTCTTCAACAATCAGGAATGTTGCGAACTTGTTGAGGGGAGCGTACGTCTTTCGGGGCGCAAGTTAGCAACAACCGTTAGGCAGTTCGGGCTGCCATCGTCTCTGAATTCATTGGATGTTGGTTGTTATTTCAACGCTATTCACTGTTATCTAACTCCTATGCGACCCGGCACGCTCCTTATCTCACAGCCTTTCCTGGGCGACCCTAATTTTGAGCGCAGCGTTGTTATGCTGTGCCGCGATGAGCCCGAGGCCGGTTCTTTCGGGCTGGTGCTCAACCACCTGACCGCCCTCACGCTCGGTGACGTGTTGGAGCTGCCGCCGCTTGGAGCCGCTGCTACTATGCTGCCCATTTACGCTGGTGGGCCGGTCGAGCCCGACACCCTGCACTACCTGCACCGACGGTCTGACCTGCCGGGCGCTTCGGCTCTGGGGCAGGACGTGTACTGGGGCGGCGACTTTGAGCTCTTGCTGGGCTTGGTCGGGAGCGGCGCGGTTGATGCCACCAGCGTGCGGCTTTTTGCCGGCTATTCGGGGTGGTCGGTAGGCCAGTTGGCCGGCGAAATCAAGGCGGGGAGTTGGATACGGCACCCGGCAAGCGCGGGGAAAGTGTTTACTTTGTCGTCTGATGCGTTTTGGCGTGAGATTCTGCGGGAGAAAGGCGGGCGGTACAAAGTGCTGGCCAATTACCCGGTAGACCCCCGTTTGAACTGATTGGGTTTCAAACTGTAATTTCTGTTTAATCATCACACTCTTTTTGCTCTCTCCTCTGGTCCAATTTGTCGGGCTGGCTTTTACGAATATTTATGGCTGCTGAAGAAAACCCCACTGCTCCGCTTGCTGGCGGTTCCAATCCGTCCGCGGAGGACCGCATGACCATCCTGCAACGCCGCCTGGCCGAAATCCAGGGCACTCCCGCGCCTGCTGATGCGGCCTTACCCGCTGCCGACGCGGACCAGGGAGAAATGCCCGCGCAAGGCATGCCCGAGTTGCCCGCCGACCAGCCCGCCGGGGCTGGTGCCGTCGAGCCTGTGGCTGAGCCGGCTGTTGCTGCCCCATTTGGCGCCCTTGCGCCCGAGCCCGGTACGCCGGAAGCCAGTGCCGCCATCGAGTCCTCGCACCATGTGGCACACCCTGCCACGGTAGACGGCCACGAAGTATCGGCGTCGCAAGCCCGGGCGTTGGCGCATTATGGCGATGCCTCGCCAGCCGCTGCCGAAGAATCCG
>JAYSZD010000811.1:0-1267 GCA_043738185.1 Hymenobacter sp.
CACCGCCGGGAACGGCGGTCGTGGAGGTGTCAGGAATCATAAAGCAAGCGGCAAGAATAGCGGGTGTGGGGGCGCACCGCGGCGGCAGGGCAGCGGTTGAAGCGGCAAAATAGGGCTTTTCTGCGCGGGCCGGTCCTTTTTCTACCTTTGCGCCCTATGGAAATTCTCCTTGCCACGTTCACCACCCTGTTTTCCATCGTCAATCCGTTCGGGGCGATGCCGGTTTTTCTCACCCTCACGGCCGACGACCGGGCCTCGGAGCGGGCCCGCACGGCCCTGCGCGCCTGCATCTACATGGTGTGCATTCTGAGCGTGGCCTTTTTCGGGGGGCAGTACATTCTCAATTTTTTCGGCATCAACATTCAGCACCTGCGCATCGCGGGCGGCATCCTGCTCATGCGCTCAGCGTTTGAGCTGCTCACGCCCGGGGCCAACCGCGACCGGGTGGGGCCCGAAGCGCTCGAAGCCAGCAAGCAGAAGGACGACATCAGCTTCACGCCGCTGGCCATGCCCATGCTGTCGGGGCCGGGCTCGATGGCCATTTGCATCGGCCTCATCCGGCCCACCTACGCCGACAAGGCCATGACCGTGGTGGGCTTCGCGCTGGTAGCGCTGGCGGCCTTTGTCATTCTGTTGTTTTCGCTACGCCTCACCCGTTTTTTGGGCAAGCCCGGCATGGCGGCCATGGCGCGCATCATCGGCTTCATCACGCTGGCCATTGGGGTCAACTTTCTGGCCTCGGCCATTGGGGTGCTGTTTCCCGCGCTCACACGGTAGCCGCTTCTGCGCAAGTCTCCCTCGGGCGTACCTTTGCGCTTCCTTATGCTAAAAAACGACCTTTTCCTCCGCGCCGCCCGTGGCGAAGTCACCGAGCGCACCCCCGTCTGGCTCATGCGCCAAGCCGGCCGCATCCTACCCGAATACCGTGCCCTGCGCGCCAGCCTCTCCGGTTTCAAGGAACTGGTGGAAACCCCCGCCCTGGCCGCCGAAGTCACTATTCAGCCCATCGACGCGCTGGACGTGGACGCTGCCATCATCTTCTCCGACATCCTGGTAGTGCCCGACGCCATGGGCCTGCCCTACGAAATGGTGGAAGCCCGCGGCCCGCTGTTTCCCACCACCATCAAGACGGCGGCCGACATCGACAAGCTCCGCATCCCTGACCCCGAAGAGGGCCTCGGTTACGTGCTCGAAGCCCTGCGCATCACCAAAAAAGCATTGAATGGCCGCGTGCCGCTCATCGGTTTCGCCGGCGCGCCCTTCACCA
>JAYSZD010000812.1:0-1266 GCA_043738185.1 Hymenobacter sp.
GCAAACTTGGCCAGGGCCGGCTTGTGCGGCTCGGTTTCCTCGTTCAGGTTCAGGAACATAATTACGAACAAGAACAGCACCATAATGGCGCCGGCGTATACGATGATATTCACGGCGGCCAGAAATTGCGCGTTCAGCAGCAGGTAATGGCCCGAGAGCGTGAAGAACGTGAGGATGAGGAACAGGACGCTGTGCACTGGGTTTTTGGCCAGCACCACGCCCAATGCACTCAGCAGGGCTACGAACGAGAGAAAGAGAAAGAGCGAAGACATAGCAGTAGCGCGGACTTTGTAGTCCGCGAGTGGGACAATGATGAAGATATTCTTGCCGAACGCGGACTGTAAAGTCCGCGCTACATTATGCGGTTTGCGTGCGTAGCTTATCTGCCTGCTCGGACGTGAGCTGAATGCCGCGTTTCGAGCGGTTATCCGGCGTCACGGGCTCCACCAGCCGGTCTTTGCCGTAAATAAACTCGTCGCGCTCGAAGCGCGGCGGGGCCATTTTGTCGGCTTGCAGGTACACTGCTGCTTTGGGGCAGGCTTCTTCGCACAGGCCGCAGAAAATGCAGCGCAGCATATTGATTTCGTAGCTCACGGCGTACTTCTCCTCACGGTAGAGGCTTTCCTCGCCCTTTTTGCGCTCGCCGGCCACCATGGTGATGGCTTCGGCGGGGCAGGCCACGGCGCATAGGCCGCAGGCCGTGCAACGCTCCCGGCCGGCTTCGTCGCGCTTGAGCACGTGCAGACCGCGGAACACGGGGGAGAAGGGGCGCGTCTCTTCGGGGTAGCGAATGGTAACCTGTTTCTTGGTAGCAGCCCGGAAAAAGTGCTGCATCGTAATGCTCAGCCCTTGGAAAATAGCCGGCAGGTAGGCCCGCTCGGCCAAGGTCATGGGCTTCTTTTCGAGGACTTTAGCGCGTTTGCTTAATGATTCCATAGTGGTTTCCGTCATGCTGAGCCTGCGAGGCATCTTATCAGGTTCGCAAGGCTGCTGAGTAATTAATTCTGATGAAGGCAGCGGTGATAAGATGCTCCCTCCGTCACCATGACATGGTTATTTAATCACGCCAAATGTAATCAGGCCGCCCGTGAGTAGGATGTTGAAGATGGCCAGGGGAATGAGGATGGTCCAGCCCAGGCGCATCAGTTGGTCGTAGCGGAAGCGTGGCAGGGTCCAGCGCACCCACATGAAGAAAAAGATGAAGCCGAAGATTTTACCGAACAAGCCCAGCAAACCCACGATGGTAATGATGTTCGAAGCCGTCAC
>JAYSZD010000813.1:0-7933 GCA_043738185.1 Hymenobacter sp.
GCAGCAAACCCAACGGGTGCCTGCATGCTGAACGGTCTTACAGACCGATGACCTACGACGGCGTGGCCCGTTGGAGTGCCACCACAAACATATGATGACCGTTCTATTTTATTGTTTGACCTCATTTGCCTTGATGACGCTTGATGCCCATTACTTCGCGTGCGGCGCTTCGGCGGCTTCGCGCGTCACCAGGTCCACGTCCATCACGCGCTGCGGAAACCAGACGGTCATTTCGCCCTTGCCACGGTTGGCCCAGGCGTAGTACGGGATGGCAGTGAGGGTCTGCCGCACGGTGCTGATTGTGTTGGTGGCGGCGTCAACTTTCACTACCGGTACCGTGGCGGTGAGTTCGGTGATGCCGTTGAGCATGTCGGGTTTGAAGGCGGAGGTGAAGGCGGTGCCGGCGGGCACGATGATGTTGGTGGCTTTGCCGTTGTTGTCCTTCCACTCGGCGCAGTAGATGACCGGGCCGCGCTGCAAGGCCACTTTGCCCACGTTGTCCTGCACGCTGGGGTGGGCCACCACGGTGCGGGTTTCCATGGGCAGGCTCACCTCTACTACGTCGTTTTTCTTCCACTTGCGGGCCAGCACGGCATAACCATTTTGCAACTTGTACTCAACCCGCTTGCCATTCACTCTAATACCCACTTTCGCCGCCGAAGGTTGGGCGAAGCGGTACAAGTCCGACGGAATGGCCTCTTCGCGGGCCCAGCCGGGGATGCGCACCAACAGGTTGAAATCGGAAGTTGCGGCTTGGTCCACTGTGAACTTGAGGTCGCCGTTCCAGGGGTAGTTGTTGGTTTGGGTGAGGCGCACGGGCTTTTTTTGCACGACCAAATCGGCGCTGCCGCTCACGAAGAGGTTCACGTAGATATCCTTGCCGTTCTGGCCGTACACGTAGCCGGGCAGCGATGGAAACAGCCGCGCCAGGTTGGTGGGGCAGCACGAACACTCAAACCAGCCCGCCCGCGCCGGCTCGGTTTGAGCGAAGCTGGCCGAGTTCTTAATCTGCATGGCGTTGGAGTAGAAGAACGACTTGCCATCCAGGCCCACGCCCGAAAGCAGGCCGTTGTAGAGCACTTTCTCGATGAGGTCGGCGTATTTGGCGTGGCCGTGCAGCTGGAACATGCGCTGATTCCAGTAGATGTTGGCCACCGAGGCGCAGGTTTCGTTGTAGGCCGTGGCGTTGGGCAGCTCGTAGTTTTTGCCAAACCGCTCGCCGCCGGGCACCGCGCCGGTGCCGCCCGTCACGTAAATTTTGCGGGAAGCCATGTTATTCCAGATGCTGTCCACGGCGGTCAGCAGCTGCTGGTCGTTGGTGAGGGCGGCCACATCGGCCATGGCGGAGTACAGGTATTCGGCGCGCACGGCGTGGCCCACGGCCTCCGTTTGGGCCACCACGGGCTTGTGGTCCTGCCAGTACGAGCCGTTGCGGAACGGGTCGGGGCTCTTGGAGTCGTAGCCTTTGTGCTGGCCGCGCGCGTTCACAAAAAACCGAGCAGTGCTCAGGTATTCCGGCTTGCCGGTCACGCGGTAGAGCTTCACGAGTCCCATCTCCACAATTTCGTGGCCGGGTGCTACGCTGCGCTTACCGGGGCCGAACACCGAGCACACGAGGTCGGCGTTTTTCAGCGCGATGTTGAGCAGAGTTCTCTTGCCGGTAGCTTCGTAGTGGGCCACGGCGGCTTCGTACAAATGGCCGGAGTTGTAGAGCTCGTGGCTCATCTCGCGCTCGTTCACCCAGCGCTCGGGGCCCGCCCACGGGTGCGGGTGCGCCGGGTCGATGGTGCGGGCCGTGTAGAGGTAGCCGTCGGGCTCCTGGGCCTTGCCCACTTTGTCAATCAGCATGTCCAAATAGGCCGCCAGCTCCTCGTCCGGGTACATACTGAGCGAGTAGGCGGCGCCCTCCAGCGTCTTGTAAATGTCGGTATCGTCGAATGGAAACACGGTAGCGAATCTGCCCGATTTGGCCGCCGCCATCTCAAAATTCTTCACCCGATTGGTGGCCTCGCAGCGCTGAAACGAGGCCGGGATGGTGACGGCCGTGTTGGTTTTCAGCCGTGGCTGCCAGAAGTTGTCGGTCAACGTCACCTTGGTGAAGGGTACGGCCTGAATGGGGTAGTCGGCGCGCTGCGCACCAGCCGGCAGCCTGAGTAGAATGGCAATCAGAAGAGTGGAGAGAACGACTTTCATAATGGGCAGGAATAGTATTTCGCACGGAGTTTAAAAGGGAGGAAAAAGGAGCTTCACGGAGGGTGAAATCGGCTTTTTCGCTACGGAATTGGGTCCACGCCTTGGGGCGTCATCACCACTTTTTGCAGGGTGCTGTCGGCGTTGTAGTTCAGGTAATCGATGCTGACCGAGCGCCGGTAGTCGCCGCCGGTGGGCAGGGCGCCGTTGTGGTACACGAAGTACCACTTGCCCTTGAAATCGAGCAGGGCCTGGTGGTTGGTGTTGGAATTGTTGGCCAGCTCGTTCAAAATGCCCTTGTATTGCCAGGGGCCTTCGGGGCTGCGGCTCATGGCATACGCAATGCGCTCGGGAAACCCGGTGGCGTAGCTCAGGTAGTACCACTTCCCGCGCTTGTGCACCCAGGGTGCCTCCGTGAATTGTGGCAGGCTGATGGTTTGAATGGGGCCGTCGAGCTCCGTCATGTTGGGCTTGAGCCTAGCGTAGTAGCAGGCCGTATTGCCCCAATACAGATACGCCTGGCCCGAATCATCGACCACAACCGTTGGGTCGATGTCGTCGAAAAAGCTGTTCACGGCCGTTGTCATGTCGTTGGTGACCAAGGCCGTGCCACGCGCATCCCTGAACGGTCCGGTCGGGTTGTCGGCCACGGCCACGCCAATGGCTTTGCCGGACACGGTGCGGTGGTCCAGAGTGGCGTACCAGTAGAATTTGCCGTTGCGCTCCACCACCTGCGAGGCCCAGGCATCGGCGCGGGCCCAGGCAAAGTCAGTCACGCGTAGCGGCACGGGGTGGGCGGTCCAGGTAGCCAGGTCAGCTGAGGAATAGCACAGCCACTCGTTCATCACGTACTGGTTTTGGCCCGTGGCGGCCTCGTCGTGGCCCGCGTAAACGTACATGCGGCCGTTGTGCACCAGCGCCGCCGGGTCGGCCGTGAATTTATCCTTGACAATGGGATTGCGGAACACCGCGGCCGGCACATCCGGCACCACGGCCGACGCCGGCTTATCCTTGTCGCAGGCCACCAATAAGCAGCTGATTGCCAGCAAAAAAACAGAAAAGCAAAATTTCATATTGCACTACGAAACCGATACTAATGAGACAATAAAATCCTGATTCGACTCCTGTTACAGCTACTGTTTCCCGACTGCTTTCTTACTCGAAATGCGGTACAACCTGGCGCCGTGCCTACGGATGTACGGCGCAAAATCACTCGTAAGCCCCCCCACTTCCCGGCCCGTCCACAAGTCCTGCACGGTGGCCCCAGCGGCCACGCCCAGCTCCTGCAACGACACCGGCACAGTCGGCGTTGGCGCGCACCTCGGCTTCGGTCACGGTGGGGCCGTAGCAGTCCCAGCTGTTCCAGCCCATGGGCGGCGGGACGGCCCACTGGTAGAAGCCGGGTTTAGGCGCGGCTTTCTGGGCATGGGCGGTGCTCAAACCGCCAAATGCCAAAGCTGCGGCAAGTAGCGGAGCGGCTTTTTTCATACGGTGGGTTGCGTTGCGAGAAGCACCAAACAGCACGTCGGTCTTCGGCTTCACATGCCGAGCTGTTTGGCGAATTTTAGCTGATTGTTGACTTCGCAGGCAGCGTAAAGCTGTTCACCGACACCGGATGGGGCTGGGCGGCACATCACTCAACTATAACTTTTTGGGTGAATGTGCCCAGCGCGCCGCGGGCCTGCACCAGATACATGCCGGCTGGCAGCCTGGCGTCGATGGTCAACGAAGTCTGGCCGACGCTGGTCCGGCTCAGCACCTGGCGCCCCTGCATATCGGAGAGCGTCATCGTTACCAAACCGATAGATAATTCCTGGCCCAGCTCCACCACAAACCCGCCTTGCGAAGGGTTAGGCGAAATGCTGAGCCGCGAAACACTGGCACTGGCGGGCTCGGTGGCCAGCGCCGTCCGGGCCAGCGCCGTAGCGCTGATGTTCCAGCGCTGACAGGCGTTGGCCAGGTAGTCGTAGAGGGCCAGCGTGACGCCCGCCGTGGTCGAGCAGCCGGGCACTTCCACCACGCGGTTGCCATTCACCGACGCCAGCACGTAGCCGCCGGTATTGGCCCGCTCAATTTTGAAGCGCTGGCTGGCCGCGCCGGAGTAGTCATTCAGCCGCAGCTGGGCACCGTTGTTGGGGTTATTGGCCGTGACTTCGGCCGCCAGGCCCGCCCCCACCGCGGACGTGATTTTATACTCGCCGTTGCCAGTGGGCGTGAGGCGCCATTTTTGGCAGTTGAGGCCGCCGCTGGTGCCCTGAGCCACGGGTTGGTATTGGGCGCCGGTGCAGCCCCAGGCGTCCCAGACCTTGGCGCTACTCTGATTGGTGAGGGTGTAGAGGCCCGCGGCCATCCAGTCGCGGGTGATAAAGGGCCAGGCCGCCCCATCCCAGCCCATATTGGCCACGCTGAGGCGGGCCCGGCCGTTCTGGCTGGCATCGTAGTAGTGGTGGCTGAAGAAGTTGGCGCCGTTTTCGACGAACAAGCCCGCGTGGCCCGGCCCCACGTAGTTGCCCGACGTGGCAATGAGCGTGGTGCCGCCGTTTCGGTTCAGGTCCACGCCGTTCTTATCGAGGTAGGGGCCGGTGATGCTCGTGGAGCGCCCAATCTGGATGTAGTACGTGCTGCTGGCGCCCTGGCAGCAGGCGCCTTTGTTGATGAACAGGTAGTAATATGCGCCATTGCGCACGATGTAGGGCGCCTCGCTGGGGCTGTTGTTGCGGGTGCCGGCGCCGTCCACGTTGCCGGCCAGCCAGTAGAAGCTGGTGCCCGAGCGTTTGCCGGTGCTGCCGTCGAGCCGAATCAGGCCCAGGCCTTTGAAAAACGAGCCGTAGCTCATCCACAGGCCGCCGGCGGCGTCGGTTACCACGGCCGGGTCGATGGCGTTGATGGCACTGCTGGCGCTGCTCGATACCACTTCGCCCTGGTCCACCCAGTTGTAGCTGGGGTTGGCTGGGTCGAGCGTCACGTTGGTGGCCAGGCCGATGGCCGACACATTGGAGCCGAACGTAGAAACCGAGTAGTAGAGGTAGTATTTGCCATTGCGATACACGCACTCGGGCGCCCAGTATTCGCCGGCAAAGTTGGGTACCCGTCCGGCTATCCAGGCCGGCCGTGCGCCGTTGAATACGGAGCGCGGGCCCGATTGCCAGGTTACCAGGTCGTAAGAAAACATGGCGTAGATGTCGCGCCCCGTGGTAAAAACCCAGTATTTGTTGCCCTCTTTGATGATGCTGGACGGGTCGTGGCTGTTGTCGTTGCCTTGCAGGGCGAAGCTGCGCTGGCTCCCCAGCGTGAGCAGCAACAGGAGCACCAGCCCACCCCACCAACGGGGCCAAGCAATAAAAGGCTTATGGACAATACCGGCAATGCCAGTGGCGGGCTGCACAGGGGCAAAAATGGGTGTAAAGCTGTTTTTCATTTGTGGGAATTGAAGGTGAAAAAGCGAATCGACAACCAAGTGAAAAGGAGCCCGCGACAGGAATTTAAGCAGTAGGCATCAGGTAAAAAGCAAAGGCAATTAGGTTATAAAAACAATCGATTGTGTAAGGCAGCATAAAGAAAAGGAGCGGCTCGCGAGCCGCTCCTTTTCCAATTACTTCTTGCCGGGAATACGTAGCACCGTGAAGGAATTTGGCGCCAGCGTGTAGCTCACTGTGGAGCCCGACACCGCGAATTTCTCCTCTTTCGGCGTGAGTTTGGTGGGCTCCTCAATGGTATTCATGGTAGTCAGGTCGTCGCTGGCCATCACGAAGGCGGTGCCGGATTTGCCCACTTTTTTGGCGCCGGCCAGGTTCACTTTCACGGCGCGGGGCGTGGTGGCGTAGTTCACCAGCTTCACGATGACGTCGCCGGTGGGGGCGTCGGCCACGGCGCTGGCGAAGAGGTTATCGGTGCCGTTTTTGGCGTTGGCAGGCATGGCTACGGGCAGCACAGTGGTGCCTTTGTTGAGGGCGTAGAGCTTCTGCACGTAGTAGTTCACGGTGCCGTAGGAAGTCAGGTTGTCGAACCAAATCATGTTCGGTGTCCACTGCCAGGCGTCCACGTGGGCTAGCATGGGGGCGTAGGAAGCCATAGTTACCACGCCGGCGTTGCGCTCCAGGCCGGTCATAAACGCGGCTTCCGAGATGGCGCAGTCCCAGCTGTTCTTGTTGTCGGGGCTGCCGATGGCCACGCTCTGGGCGGCGTACTCGCCGGCGAAGACTTTGGGGCCGGTGCGGGGGTATTTGTCGTAGCGGTCGGCGTGTTGGCGGAACCACTCGGGCTTGGCGTAGTAGTGCTCGTCGATGAATTCGGCCTTCAGCTCACGCATTTTCAGCGTGGCTTTGTCAAACAGCTCGCCATCGGGCGCGGGGCCCACACTACTCACAATCTGCATGTCGGGGTACTTCGCCTTCACGGCCTTGGCAAACGGCTCATAGCGCTCCAGGTACTGCGGGCCCCACTGCTCGTTGCCGATGCCAATCATCTTCAGGTTGAAGGGCGCGGGGTGGCCCATGGCCACGCGCTTGGCGCCCCAGGGGCTGATGGCCGGGCCGTTGGCAAACTCAATCAGGTCGATGGCGTCCTGGATGTAGGTTTCCAGTGAGGGCTCGTCGCCCTGGTCGGCCCCGTTCGGGCCCTTGACGCTGTTGGTGATGGGCGCCAGCTCGGCCGAATTGAACTGGCAGGCCATGCCCACGTTCAGAATCGGCAGCGGCTCGGCCCCAATGTCTTCCGAGAGCTGGAAATACTCGAAAAAGCCCAGGCCAAACGACTGGTAGTAGTCGGGGGTAAACTTGTGGATAAACTCGGTGTTCCAGCGGTTCACCAACGGGCGGCGCGAGGCCACGTCGCCGATGGTTTCTTTCCACTGGTAGCGCTGGGCCAGCGTGCGGCCTTCCACAATGCAGCCGCCGGGGAAGCGCAGGAAGCCGGGCTTCATTTCCTTGAGCAGCTGCACGAGGTCGGGGCGCAGGCCGTTTTCGCGGTTCAGGTACGTATCCTTCGGGAACAGCGACACCACGTCCACGTCCAAGGTGCCGGTGCCTTCCACGGCCAGCTTCAGGCGGGCTTTGGCGGCCGTGGCCGAGGGCTTCATTGCCACGCTGTACTTTTTCCACTCGCTGGTGAGGCCCGTGATTTGCACTTGCGCCAGGGCCGGGCCCGACGCTGCAGTCTCGGGACCACGGCCCCGGCCGGGTTCCTCCAGCGTCACGGTCACGCCGGCCACATTGCCGGCACCCTTGCGGGCATAAAAGGAGAAGGTGTACTCGGCGCCGGCCTTCACGCCCATGCCGCGGAACCCTTCGTTCACAAAGGCCGCGTCGGGGCCAGCGGTTTTCACGCTCAGGCGCAGGAAGTGGTTGTTGGCGTTGCTGATGGGCCGGTCGGTGGATATCAGGTAGCTCTCCAGCCCGGCAGCGCCCCGCACGGCTTTCCAGCCAATGAGCTGGTCGTCGGTTTCAAACGACTTGTTCTTCACCAGCTCGGGGTACAGGCCGCCGTCGGCCGCGAAGTTGATGTCCTCGAAAAAGAGGCCATACATGTTTTTCGCCACCGGGGCAACGGGCTTGTCCACCTGCACGGTGATGGTGGCGGGAGCGGCCATCTGGGCCAGCGCGGCAGTACCGGGCAGCAGGCCCAGCAGAGCTAGCGCGGAAAAGCGAAGGGCGGGATTAGTGGTCATGAGCAAGAATTCAGTTAGTTGTTTCCATCAAAAAGCCCGTCATACTGAGCTTGCCGAAGCATCTCTACCGCTTCGTTG
>JAYSZD010000814.1:0-7927 GCA_043738185.1 Hymenobacter sp.
GGCATCGCGGCCGTGGGCCTCACGCAGTTTTTGCTGTGGGGGCTGCTCTCGTTTGGCGTGAGCTCGTTGCTGGCGCCCCTTCTGATGAAATCAATGGATAAGAAGGCCAAAACGGAGATGGTTGCCAAAGCCGACGCTACTCCGAACGCGGCAGTCGATGGTCCCAGAACAGCCAGCGAACAGGCTGAGCAGCAACTGGGTTCGCAAGACGCTCAGGCCGCCGCGACGGGGCAGTTCAAAATATTTGAGGTGTTGGGCAACCTGCCGCTCGGCACCATTCTCTTCGGCTTTATTGTCTATTTTCTGGGTGGCTACCTGCTCTACGGCGCCCTGTTCGGAGCTGTGGGCGCGGCCGTGGACGACCAGACGGACACCCAGCAGTTCATGTTTCCCATCACCATGCCGCTCATTTTGAGCTACGTGGTGGGTGTATCGGTTATTCTGCGCAACCCTGACGGCCCGGTGGCTTTCTGGATGTCGATGATTCCCTTCACCTCGCCCATTGCCATGGTCATTCGGCTACCGTTTGGCGTGCCCATGTGGCAGCTGGCCCTGTCCATTGTGCTGCTTATTCTCGGCTTCATCGGCACGGTGTGGGTGGCGGCCCGCATCTACCGTGTGGGCGTGCTCATGTACGGCAAAAAGGTAACGTACAAGGAGCTCGGCAAGTGGATGTTCTACAAAGGATAGTCGTTAATTTGTGCCATGAATAACTACCGTCGTTCCCTCCTGGGCCTGCTGCTGTTGCTGCTGCCGCTGCTGGCCCTCAAATGCGATAAAGAAGAGGTGGTGAAAGCCAACCAATTCGACGTGAAGGTTCGCGTGACCGGCGACAACTTTGCCGGCCTTGGCGCCGAGATGAAAGTGAATTCGCGGCGCAACGTGTTCAACCCCACGCCGGGACCTTCGCTGAGCTACAGCTTCCCCACTTCCGTGAACCAAACCTATGATTTGGGCACGTTTGGCATCCAAGACGACGTCACCATCAGCGCGGCCTTTACCAACGTGACGTGCAACAGCACGGTGCAGCCGGTGAGCAACACCAAGCTGAAAGTGGAGCTTTTGATAAACGGAACGGTGCTGAACGTCGTCGAGCTAACGCCCAATTCGCGGAACAGCAGCGGCTTCTCGTGCAGCCCCTACTGGCTGGTGACCACCGTGGGCAGCGGCGACGACTGGGACTAAGCGCCGGGAATAAAGTGGAACAGGCCCCGGGAGCTATGGCTTTCGGGGCCTGTTGTTTTTTGGAGGCAGGGGAGGCGGTATCTTCACACCATGCATTCTATCCTTTCTTCCCTGTCGACGCGCTTTTGCCGGTTTGTGCTGGCCGTGCTGCTGTTGCCTGTTTTTAGCCTCATGGTGGCTTTTCGGCCCGTTGGCGACCGGCCGGCCTACCGGTTGTTCACCGCCACTGGCCAGCCCGCCGACTACGACCAGATGCTGGCCGAACTGGCGCAGGCCGACGTGGTGCTCTTTGGTGAGCAGCACAACGACGCCCTCACGCATTGGCTGGAATTGCAGGTAGCCAAGGACTTACGGAAACTGAAAAAGCCTGGCCAGTTGGTGCTGGGTATGGAAATGTTTGAGCGCGACGTGCAGCCGCTGGTGTCCCAATTTGCCGCCGGCACGCTGGCCGACACTGCCTTTGCGCGCCAGGCCCGCCCGTGGCCCAACTACGATACCGACTACCATCCGCTGGTGCTGTTCGCGCGCGAAAACCAAATTCCGGTCATCGGTACCAACGCCCCGCGCCCGTTTGCGCAAGCCGTGGCCCGCGGCAGCCTCAAGGCCCTCGATAAGCTGCCCGCTGCCGACTGCGCCCTGCTCGCGCCGCTGCCGCTGCAAGTGGACTATGAGCTGCCCGGCTACAAAAAAATGGCCGCCATGTTCGGCGGCGACAGCAAGGCCCACGGCGCTGGCGCCCAAAATATCATTCAGGCGCAGGCCCTGAAAGATGCCACGATGGCCCACTTCATCCGCACTAGCCGCCAGGATGGGCAAACTCTGCTGCACGTCAACGGCAGTTTCCATTCCGACAACCACGATGGCATTGTGGCCTATCTGCGCCAGTACGCGCCCAAACTGCGCGTGCGCACCCTGAGCGTGGTGACGCAGGAGCAGCTCCAGCAGCTGGATAAGGACCAGTTGAACGTGGCCGATTTCGTAATTGTGGTGCCGACGGACGCAAGCAAAACGTACTAACAGGCCAGCCCATGATTTCGACTCAGGATTACAGTGCGCTACCCGATGCGGCGGCCCTAAAAACCATCAGCAAGGCGCTGGCCGTGCTTGATGCCATCAATTCGCCGGACCCGGAATACCGCTACTACACCTATAATGCCGGGTGGGGCGAAGGTGAGGAAGTGTTGGAAATGAGCGATGGCGAGGGCGACCAGATGCTCGTCCTGTTCCGCCCGGAAGGCTGCGTGATAAACGGCTACCTTGATGGCTACGACCAACCCGATAAAGCCCAGGTGACGCGCGGCCTGCCCGCTTGTTTCGATGATTTCATCTTCGGCGAACCGGTCAATTCCATTGGCACCACCTTCTGCCTGTGGTACACCCCCGCGCACGGTTGGCAAACGGGTGTGGTCGAAAATGAGGACGACGGCTCCGAGGAGCTGCTTTTCATGCTCGACGGCAACCCCGAAACCTACGCCGACTGGGCCGACGAATACTACGGCGAAGAAACCGGCCGCTCGCCGATGGACGTGGCTTCGGTGGCCAAAATTTATCGAGGCGAAACCTTAACCAAGGTCATCGTGCTGGGCGTCGTGGATGAACTGGAAGACTGGTCGCAGCTGCAGGAAGACGTGCAAGCCATCGGGTACCCGTACGATTTCAGTTGAGGGGTGAGGAGCCTTCAAGGGTACTGACGCAGTAGCAATCAGGCTACTACGCCAGTTCGTAATTGCCCAGGCACGCGGCATCGTGGACGGTAACAATTTGTTCGGCCGCTGGGCATGTCCGGCCACTGCCGTAGCTGCCAATGAACTCGCAGACCGAAAACGACGAGCTTTGGACGGCGTATTGCGTTTCCCAATCGGCCTGCGCCGCCACCTGGGATTCGTTTTCGTACGGAAAGGTGTGAGCGGGGCGGGCCAAGCCGATGCGCCAGGGTTTGGGGCTGAGCCGCGCCCGGTAGCAGTGCTGCTGCTGGCACAGGCGCACGTAAATGGCATCAGCGCCCAGGGCACTGAAAACGGCTTGGGAATTGGGGTCAGAGGGCAGGACTTCGGCGTGGGTGGCCAGCAGGCGATAGCCCAGCCGGGTTCGGTAGAGGCGGAAATTCCATTCGGAATGCGTTGCCAGCCAGGCTTTAATTCGGGCTTCCAGCAGCGGGAGTCCTTCCAGCCTCGGTGGCACGGGCACGGGCGGTGGCGGCGTGGCGATTATTCCCAGCCAGCGCAGTAAATCTGTAAGTACGTTAGTCGTCTGGGAGTTGAGGCGGGGTGGTAGCACCAAATCCGTCTGGTCCACATCCGCAAACAGCACGCTGCTGGTGTTCAGCACGAGAGCCCCGTACCCATTGCGAGTGATAGCCCCGTTCGTGTCCCCCTGCGCGTTTTGGAGGCGTTGCTCCAGCTTCTCGCGCAGCGGGCGGGTGCCGCTAGGGTAGCTTCCCAGTTCCTCGTTGCGTTGCAGGCGCTGCCACCGTTCTTCAAGTTTATGCTCGGCTTGCAGCCGGGCATCGGCGAAGCTGAGGTCGCTGCCGCCGTAGGCAATGAGGTGGTAGGGCTGCCCGTTGGGCGTGGTGCAATCCACGGTACTGCGGGCCCAGTAAGAATAAATCTGCATAAGGAAGGGGTAAGCCGGCAAACAGTATTTTCTGCTAAAACTTCATGCGCTGGATGCGGATGGCATTCAGAATGGCCAGCAGGGCCACGCCCACATCGGCAAAAACAGCTTCCCACATGGTGGCCAGGCCGCCCGCGCCCAGGGCCAGCACCATGGCTTTCACCCCGAAGGCCAGCCAGATATTTTGCCACACCACGGTGTGCGTGGCGCGGGCAATGCGGCGGGCGGTGGCAATTTTGCTGGGCTGGTCGGTCTGAATCACGACATCGGCCGTTTCGATGGTGGCATCGGAGCCGAGGCCGCCCATGGCAATGCCCACGTCGGCCAGCGCCACCACGGGGGCATCGTTCACGCCGTCGCCTACGAAGGCCAGCCGGCAGCCCGCGTCGAGGTACTGCTGCACGTAACGGGCTTTGTCTTCGGGTAGCAGGCTGCCGTGGGCTTCGGCAATACCCAGCTCCTTGGCCACGCGCTGCACGATGCTGTCCTTGTCGCCGGAAAGCATCACCAGCCTGGTAATGCCGTCGGCTTTAAGCTCGCGCACGGCCTGGGCGGCGTCGGCCTTGGGGGCGTCGGCCACGGTGAGGTGCCCGGCATACTGCCCGGCGATGGCGACCACTACGGTGCTATCCACTATCTGGTCGACTTCGATGGGGTAGGGTATGTTGAATTTGGTGAGCAGCCGGGTGTTGCCGGCCAGCACCTCCTGGCCCTCCACCTGGCCGCGCAGGCCGTGGCCCGCAATTTCCTCCACCTGCTCTACCCGCACGCCCTGGGCTGCTGCGCCCACGTGCGCCACCACGGCCTGGGCAATAGGATGCGTTGATTTTGCTTCCAGCGCGCCCACCATTCGCAGCAGCCGGGCCGCGTTGGTGCCCGGCGCGGGCTGTACCTGCCGCACGGCAAACACGCCCTGGGTCAGGGTGCCAGTCTTGTCCATCACCACCGTATCAATTTCCCGCATCACGTCCAGGAAGTTGGAGCCTTTGAAGAGGATACCGGCCCGCGATGCCGCCCCAATGCCCCCGAAGTAGCCCAGCGGAATGCTCACCACCAACGCGCAGGGGCACGAGATAACCAGGAAAACGAGGGCCCGGTAGAGCCAGGTGCGAAAAACGTAGTCATCGACCACGAAGTATGGCACCGCGATAACCAGCACAGCCAGCGCCACCACAATCGGAGTGTATATTTTGGCGAAGCGCGTGATAAACTGCTGCGTTTTGGCCTTGCGGCCCACGGCGTCCTGCACCATCGCCAGAATCCGGGCCAGCTTGGTGTCCTGGTAGGTGGCCGTCACCGTGAGCTGCACCAGTTGGGTGAGGTTAAGCATGCCGGCCAGTACGGCCTCGCCCGGCTGCTTGGTTTGCGGGGCTGCTTCGCCGGTGAGGGCGGCGGTGTTGAAGCTGGCCGGGCCCGTGTTCAGCGTGCCGTCGAGCGGAACCTGGGCACCAGGCTTTATCTCGATAACGTCGCCGAGCTGCACCTGGCTGGGCTCCAAAACCAGGGGTTGGCCGGCGCGCACCACGGTTACTTCGGAGGCCTGAATTTCGAGCAGCGCCCGGATACTGCGCTTGGCCCGGTTCACGGCCGCGTCCTGAAATAGCTCGCCAATGGTGTAGAACAGCATCACCGCCACGCCCTCCGGATACTCGTCAATGGCAAACGCACCCACGGTGGCCAGGGTCATCAGCAAAAACTCGTTGAGGACATTGCCCGACGGAATGCTCAGCACGGCCGAGCGAATCACCTTCCAGCCCACCAACAAAAACGCCACTCCGTACCACAGCAGCCGCACCACACCCGTGAAAAAGGATGTTTCGGCTGAAAAATAGTCCAGCGCCAGTCCTGTTAACAGCAAAACCAGGCTCACGCCAGGCCACAGGTACGGGTTGGCCGAAGGCGCGCCGTGCGAATGGCCGTCGTGCGAGTGGCCTTCATGCGCTGCCGACGACTGTTTGGGCAGGGCGGGCGCATGGTCGTGGCCGGGCACGTCGTGGCCCTGCGGCGCGGCGGCAGCGGCGGGCGTGAGCTGCTCGCGGTTGAGTGCGCCCACGTTTTCGGGCTTAATCTGCTTGGCAGTGTTCAGCTTTTCGCCGGTATCGGAAGGGTCAGGCATAGCGGCATCGGGGGAAAGGAAAGGGCCGAAGCACCGAGCCCAGGAGCTTCTACGCGATGAAAATACTAACCGTCGTTTTCTTCGGGTTTCACCTTCTTCAACGCCTCGGTTAGCGACTGCTGGAGCCGGGCTCCGGAATCGGCCGCGGCTTTCACGTCGATTTTGTACGTTTTCTGCAGCTGCTCCCAGTCTTCAATCGAGATGAAAACCCCGGTTATTTTTCCCTTTTCGTCCGATAAGTATTTGATGTCCATGTTGTAGTTGGCTGATGAAGCTGTGTGGTGAAGCTAAAACGCTGTCATGCTTCGGCTGCGTTCAGCATGACGGATTTGTGCCATGGGTGGTTTGCCCACTCCTTGGCATTTACGGCTGGCCCGGATGGTACGTTTTTTCGGCGTTAGCTTTCACATCCTCCGGGTAAAACCGCACTTCTTTGAAGCTGCCGTTGGTGTACAGCGCGGCCTGGTCGGTGAAGTGGGGCGTGCCGGGGCGGCTGCTCTGGCCACCCGTGACCACGGAGCGCGCCTTGAGGCGCGGCCCGAACTCGACCACGGCCACGAAGCTGTTGCCTACGGTGCCGTAGCGTTTTTTGGTACCGGGGTAGGCGCGCGCGCCAAAGGCCGCCAGCGAGCCCCACGAGGAGGAGGTGAAGGCCACGGGCAGACTGGGCTTTTGGTCGTCGTAGGTTTCCTGGATGTTTCCGGTCAGGCGCTGGAAGCGGTTGATGTCGCCCCAAGGCGTTTTCCAGGTGCCAAAGGCGCGGGTAAGGTCGTCGAGGGCTTCGGTCAGCGCGGCTAGTTTTTCCTGCGGGCTGGTGTTGGCCAGGGCAAACTTGGTGAAGCTGATGTAGTCCTGCTGGGGCTGCGCCTCAGGCACGCGGGCGCGGGCCTTGGCCAGCAGCCGCTCGGCCCAGTAAATGGCCACGGTTTGCGCCACCGAGGTCTGGCTGTAGTTGTGGTTCCAGGCGCGGAGTACCTCAATGGCTTCGGCCAGGGCCGGTGCGGCATTTTTTTCGGCCGAGGTGGGCTGGTAAGCCGTGAGCAGCGGCGGCAGCATGTCGTCAAAAGCCGTCAGGTGCGGGTTGTTGGCGGCGGCAATCAGGGTGTCGAGGGTAAATACGGCTTTGGCGCTGAGCACGCGCACAGCGTTGAGGCCGCGGTAGTTTTCGGCGTCGGGCGCCATGTAGGTGGGGAACTTGGCCGCCACCGGGCTGCTGGCGCCCGCCGCCGTAAACGGCGTGGAGTTGCAGTTTTGGATGAAGCCGCTGGCCGGGTTGTGCACTTGCACCAGCTCGCTCACGCTGTGAAAGCCCTTCCATTCGGTGGCCGGGTTGTTGCCGTCCACCGGCTGGCTCCAGTCGAATTCGGCATCACGCTTCGGCATGAAGTTGCCGTGCCAGTAGGCAATGCTGCCCTTGCTGTCGGCAAATACCGTGTTGTTGGAAGCGTTGCCGTTCAGCTTCATCACCTCCTGAAAGCTGGCGTAGCCGGTGGCCTTGGTGCGCAGGTACGACTGCTGCAAAGCCGCCAGCGGCTCGTTCATCATGCGCACGGCCACCCATTGCGTGTCCGATTTCTGGCCCACGACGGGGCCGTGGTGGGTGCGGTAGAGGGTGTAGGCCCGGCGCAGTATTTTGCTGCCGTCTCGGTAGGGTAACGACACCTTTTCGGTTTTCACAGGCCGCAGTTTGCCCCCATATTTATAGAAGAATTTGCCGTCTTTTTTCTCAATGGTTTCGAGGTACTCGTCCATCGAGTCGGCCTGGCTGGAAGTATGCATCCAGCCGCAGTTTTGGTTGAAGCCCTGGTACACGAAAAACTGGCCCCAGGTCACGGCGCCGTACGCATTCAGGCCCTGCTGGCTCACCATCTGCACTTCGGAGCGAAAGTAGAACGAGGTATGGGGGTTGATGAGCAGCAAGGCATTGCCGCTGGCGCTTTTGCCGGGCGCAATGGCAAAGCCGTTCGAACCCACCGGTTCCCGCTCGCGCTTCTCGAAATCGGGGTTAATCCA
>JAYSZD010000815.1:0-1264 GCA_043738185.1 Hymenobacter sp.
CCGGAGGGGGGAGGTGAGCGGCCACGTAGAACTCCTCTTCACCGATAAGGACGCCCCGGCCCTGATTTTCGACGCTGTCACCGGCGCCTACACCGCCGAGCCCCTTCCCGGCCACGCGGCAGAGGCGCTGCTGGGCTACGACGAAAGTACCTGCTACCTCACCCTGCACCTCGTGGAGCAGGCGTTGCGCGACGGCTACGAATTGCGAGATATTGCGGTGCTGTGCCGCACACGCTACGCCAGTAAAATCATTGCCAAGTTCCTGAAAGAGCGGGGGTACGCTATTATTTCGGCTGATTCGCTGGCGCTGGAATTTGCGGAGGTGGTGAACCTGCTGGTGAGCATTCTCCGGGTGCTGCACCAGCCGGCCGATACGCTGGCGCGGGCCGAAGCCCTGCTGCTGGTAGACCGCGTGGTGCGCGGGCTGGCCCCCACGCCGGCGCGGGCGCGGCACATGGCCGGGGTAGCGAATGCGGCCAGCAGCGCCGTATTTTTTGACGAGCTGCGGGCGTTGGGTTATGATGTGCGGGAACAGGAAACCGGCAACCTCGGCCTCTATGAGCTAACTGAGCAACTGCTGAACCTATTTGGCTTGCTGGGCCGTAACGGCGAAAGCGACTACCTGTTTCGCTTCCTCGATTTAACGCTGGATTACAGCCTGAAATTTGGCAATAACCTGGGCAATTTTCTGGCCTACTGGGAGGAGCGCAAGGACCGCATCAGCATTAACGCGCCGGGTGGCCGCGAGGCCATTACCATCACCACGGTACACAAGGCCAAGGGGTTGGCTTACGGCGTGGTCATCGTACCCTTTGCCGACTGGAGCCTGGAGCCACACCGGGGCACCCTCCTCTGGGGCCACCTGGAGGCAGACCAGAAACCCCTCGAACACATGCCCGACGTGGCAGTAGTGAGCCTCAACAAAGGCATTCAACAAACGGTGCTGGCAGCGCAGTACGATGAGGAGCGGGAGAAAACCTTTCTCGAAGGGCTCAATACGCTGTACGTGGCCTTCACCCGGCCCCGGCATCGCCTCTACGTCATCAGCAAGAAGCCTGAAACGAAGAAAAGCCCGAAACCGGGTGAGGAAATTGCTCCAATTGCGGCAGCCCGAAATGTGTCGGATTTATTGCACGGCTACCTGTTGGGGGCTGGTAAGTGGCAGGAGAAGCAGGTTTCCTACGTCCTGGCGGCCGGCACGCGCGCGCAAACGCGCGCAGCCCAGACGCTGGCACCAGCCTTTGCCCTCACCAATTTGGAATCG
>JAYSZD010000816.1:0-3101 GCA_043738185.1 Hymenobacter sp.
GGGGTCGGGCAGCTTGGAGCGGCGAATGTGCACCACGGCGCGGCTCACGTCGTGCGGCGTGGGCTCGCCCTCAATGCCGAGCTCGGCCAGGGTTTCGGTGATGGCGCCGTAGCGCACGTTGGGGGCGTACCCGGCGGGCTGGGCCTGGCGGTGCAGCCGCAGCGCCACGGCCGTCACCACGTACTGGTCCTTGAGCACGTTCTTGAACACGCTCTCGCGGTAGCCGAAGCCGCACTCGGCCGCACCGAACACCCGTACCTCGCCCGTGGCCAGGGCCAGGGCTTCGAGGTGGTCGAAGGTGTCGCGCAGCTCGGCCCCGTAGGCGCCAATGTTTTGAAGTGGCGCGGCGCCCACGGTGCCGGGAATCAGCGAGAGGTTTTCGATGCCGCTCAGGTTTTGGTCGAGGGCGTATTCTACGAGGCCGTGCCAGCTTTCGCCGGCGCCGGCCCGCACCAGGGCCGTGGCATCGGTGGCGTCTTGGCTGATAATCTGCAGGCCGCGAATCTCGTTTTTGAGCACCACGCCGTCGAAATCCTGGGTGAAGAGCAGGTTGGAGCCGCCGCCCAGAATGAGCTTTTCGCGGCCCTGCACCTCGGGCCGCTGCAAGAGCTGGCGCAGCTCATCGGCCGAGGCGAAGCGGGCGAAGTAACGGGCCCGCACGTCGAGGCCAAAGGTGTTGTAGGGGCGGAGGGAAACGTTTTCTTCGAGAGCAGGCATCATGGCCGCAAAGGTAGGGCCCCGCCCGACGCCGGGCCTTAGCGCACGCGGTAGCCCCGGAGGGCATAAAACAGCAGGTACAGGTAGCACAGCGCCGGCACCACGAAGGCCACCCGCAGCCCGCCGCCGTGCGTGGCCAGCCAGCCCATGAGCAGCGACGCAACCGCGCCGCCCACAATTCCCATTATCAGATACGACGAGCCCTGCTTGGTGAACGGCCCAAGCCCGGTGATGGCCAGCGGGAAAATGACGGGCCACATGATGGAATTGCACACGCCGCACAACACAATGAGCCACAGCGCCATTTCGCCGTGCGAGAGCAGCGAGGCGCTCACAAACAGGGTGGCCGCCGCGCAGACAATCACCAGCAGGGGCCGGTCGGGGAAGCGGCGCAGCAGCGGAATCCCCGCGATGCGGCCCACCATCAGCCCAAACCAGTAGGAGGAAACCAGCACCGCCCCCACGGCCGGGGTAAACCCGTGGCTGGTGTCGATGGGCAGCGGCGACTTGCCCAGCAGCAGCAGGCCGAAGTTGGTGGCCGTGTTGAGCTGCTGCACCAGGCCCTGCGTGAAGGCGCTCAGGCTGGTGATTTGCTGGGATTCGCCGTAGCGAATGAGAAAATCGCCCAGCCCGACTTCGGCCCCCACATACAAAAAGATGGCTCCGATGCCCAGCACCAGATGCGGGAACTGCAGGGCCGACCGGCGACCCGTCCACCCCGTATTATCGGCCACTGCGGCATCGTCGGCCTGAATACTTTCGAGCTTGGGCAGGCGCACGAAAAAGAAAAGCCCGGCCAGCAGCACCAGAAAAACCGCCAGGCCCAGGTACGGCAGCTTCACCAGGGCCGCCTGCTGGGCCAGACGCTCGGCCACGGGCAGCGCCGCGAGTTTTTTCTTGAGCACATCAATGCTGCCGAACAGCAGCAAGCCCCCCACCAGCGGCGAAAGCGTGCCCCCCAGGCCATTGGCCACGCCCACAATGTTGACCCGGCTGGCCGCCAGCCGCGCCGCGCCCAGCACCGACACGTAGGGGTTGGCCGCCACTTGCAGCAAGGTAATGCCCGCGCCCAGCAGCCCCAGCCCCGCCAGAAACAGGCCGAACGTTTGGGTGGCGGCGGCGGGCACAAACAGCAGCGCCCCGCCTGCCATCACCAAAAGCCCCACCACAATGCCCCGCTGGTAGCCCAGGCGACTGATGACGTAGCCCGCCGGCAGCGACATGAGAAAGTAGGCGATGAAAAAAGCAAAGGGCACCAGCGATGACTGAAAATCAGTGAGCTGGCAAACGTCTTTGAGCAGCGGCATGAGCACGCCGTTGAAGTTGGTGACGGCTCCGAACAGGAAAAACAGAATGGTCATCAGCACCATGGGGCCGGCGTAGGAACGGGCGGGCGCGGCGGCCGTGGTGGAAGTGGAGGAAGGAGCGAGGGCCATTTATAAGAAGCAGGGTGCAGGCGAAAGGCGAAAGTAGCGCGAACTTTGTAGTTCGCGTTTCCGTGCCGTTGGGAATAATCCAGACAGCGCGGGGACGCGGACTACAAAGTCCGCGCTACTATGCACCTCACCGCCACCACCCAGTTCGGCCTGGAAGAACTGCTCGCCGATGAGCTTTACGCTCTTGGGGCCGATATTACCCACGTTGGCAGCCGCGCCGTGGAGTTCATCGGCGACCACCGCCTGCTCTATGAAACGGCCCTCTGGAGCCGCCTTTCCATGCGCCTGCTGCGCCCGTTTGCCGCCTTCCACGCTGCCGATGAAAAGGCGCTCTACCGCGAAGTAAGCCGCATCGACTGGCAGGATTTCATCGGCCCTGGTCAGACCTTCGCCATCACGCCGGTGGTGAACCGCTCCACCTTTGAGCACTCGCTGTTTGTGGCCCAGCTCACCAAGGACGCCATTGTGGACCAGTTCCGGGCCCGCACCGGCGAGCGGCCCAGCATTGACACCCGCACGCCCGACATCCGCCTGCACCTGCGCATGACGGAGAACGAAGTCATCCTCAGCCTCGACGCGGCCGGCGACTCGCTGCACCGCCGCGGCTACCGCCAGCACACCAACGAGGCCCCCCTGAACGAGGTGCTGGCTGCCGGCCTGGTCCTGCTGTCCGGTTGGGATGGTAAAAAGCCCCTCATCGACCCCATGTGCGGCTCGGCCACCATCCTCACCGAGGCCGGCCTCATCAGCCAGCGCATCGCGCCGGGCCTGTTCCACCAGGGCAAGTTCGGCTTCGAAAACTGGTACGACTTCGAGCCCGAGCTCTGGCAGCAGGTGCGCGAAGAAGCCCAAGCCCAGCGCCTCGACGAGCCCCAGGCCTACCTCGCCGGCTCCGACCTCGACCCCCGCACCGTCGACATGGCCGCCGCCAACATCACCGCCGCCGGC
>JAYSZD010000817.1:0-1262 GCA_043738185.1 Hymenobacter sp.
CCCGAGTCGCGGGTGAACTGGATGAGCTAGGCCCAAAAGGTGAAACCTCACCCCCGGCCCCTCTCCAAAAGAGAGGGGAACCCGACATAAAGTTTTTATTGAAGAGTTGAATCAACTATGTATTCTGAAAATCGTTTGGCTCCCCTCTCTTTTGGAGAGGGGCCGGGGGTGAGGTTTCACCTTTTGGGCCTAGCTCATCCAGTTCACCCGCGACTCGGGGTTCCACTTCGTGGTCGTCTTCTTCAGCTGCGTCCAGAATTCAATTGAACTCTTACCCGTGATATCACAGGCCCCGAATTTCGAGTCGCCCCAACCGCCGAAGGAGAACGGTTCGCGGGGCACGGGCACGCCGATGTTCACGCCTATCATGCCGGCGTTGGCGTGGTCCATGACGTAGCGGGCGCTGCTGCCGCTGCTGGTAAACACGGCGGCAGCGTTGCCGTAGGGGTTGGCGTTTTCGATGGCCAGGGCCTCGTCCAGGGTGTTGGTGCGCATAATGGCGAGGACGGGGCCGAACACTTCTTCCTGGGCGATGCGCATGTCGGGCGTCACGTAGTCGATGACGGTGGCGCCCACGTAATAGCCGTCTTCGTGGCCGGGCACCACGGCGTTGCGGCCGTCGAGCAGGACTTTCGCGCCGGCCGCTTCGGCTTCGGCAATGTGCTGTTCGATGCGCGCCTTGGCCTCTTTGCTGATGACGGAGCCGAGATTCTGGCCGACGACAATCTTGCGGGCTTCCTCCACGATTTTGGCCACGATGTCATCTACGGGCCCCACTCCTACCATGGTGGAGCCGGCCATGCAGCGCTGGCCCGCGCAGCCCGACATGCTGGCGGCCACGTTCGAGGCCGTCATTTCGGGGTGGGCATCGGGCAGCACCATCAGGTGATTTTTGGCGCCGCCGAGGGCCACGCAGCGCTTCAGGTTGCTGGTGGCGCGCATGTACACCACTTTGGCAATTTTGGTGGAGCCCACGAAGCTCACGGCCTGAATGTCGGGGTGGTCGCAGATGGCTTCCACGATTTCCCGGTCGCCGTTCACTATGTTCAGCACGCCGTCGGGCAGGCCGGCTTCTTTCAACAGCTCGGCGATGCGTACGGCGCTCAGCGGCACTTGCTCCGAGGGCTTCAGAATCATGGTGTTGCCCAGCACCAGGGCGTTGGGAATGGTCCAGTGGGGCACCATGTTGGGGAAGTTGAACGGCGCGATGCTGGCCACCACGCCCAGCGGCTTGCGCTCGGCGCGGGCTTCCACGCCCTTGC
>JAYSZD010000818.1:0-1262 GCA_043738185.1 Hymenobacter sp.
GGCCGGTTGAAGAACACGAACTTGCCTTTCACGTCGGCTTCGGGCAGGTTGCGCAGCTCCTCAAAGCTGCGCACTTCCACCACGCCGGCCTTGAGCTTGCCATTGGTGCCCACCGAGCCGCCCAGGGCGCACAGCGCCACCTTGATTTCCTTGCCCTTGTTGCCCACTATTTCGCCCCGCTCCTTGCTGCCCCGCACCCAGTGCGGCACCATCACTTCCTGCAGGTAAACGCGGTCGAACCCCGCTTTTTCCATGGTGAGCTTGCCCCACTCCACGGCCTGCTGGGCCTGGGGCGAGCCCGAAAGCCGGGCCCCAATGGTGCCGGTGAGGTAGCGTAGGTTTTCGTAGCTCTGCCCGCGCAGTAAGGCTTCATCAAAGATTTTGCGCAGAGCCAACGAATCGGTCGGGTCGACGCGGCTGGCCTGAGCGGTGCCCTGGGCGGCTTTGGCTTTTTTGGAAGCCCGTTGGGCGTGCGCGGGGGCCAGGGTAGTCAGCAAGGCCGCGGCCAGGGCCAGACGCCGGTACCAGGCGGCAGAGTTCGTCTTGTTCATAAATAAAAATATGGGGCCCCGAAACCGGCGCCCGGCACTAAAGTACACGGCCCGGTGCGCTTAGCGCTTGTCGGCGGCTTTGTCGGTGGGCAGCAGCCGGCGCTCGGGGCCGTAGCCCTGCACCCCTACTTTAGGCAACGCCCCTTCGGTAATGCGGACGGTGAACAGGTAATCGTACTCATCGTCACCGATTTGCTCTACCGGCGAGGTGCCGCCCAGGGATTCAATCAGCGGAATGAGCGTGTTGGAGTGGCCGACTACTACCACGGTCTTGCCCATAAACTCGCGGCGCAGGCGTTGGGCCAGGGCCGTAGTTTCGCGCCCGCTGTAAACCTGGGGCTCCAGGCCCATGGCGGCGGCCAGGGGCGCCAGCGTGGCGCGCGTCCGCTTGGTGTCGGTCGTGAACAATACCTCGGGCTTGCGGGGGGCCAGCTCTTTGCGCAAAGCCAGGGCGCGGACCTCGCCCACGGCCGTCAGGGCCGGGTCTTTGGGGTTGTTGACGGTGTCTTTTTCGGCGTGGCGCACCAGGTAGATGGTAGTTACCAGCGGCTTTACCTTGCCCTGCGACCGGGACTGCGCCTGGACCGCAACGCCGCTGAAGAAACCCAGACCGACCAGCAAGAAAAAACAGAGAAAGTGACGCACCGTCATGGAAATATTTTAGGGAAAGCGGATAACGATTGGTCCACAAATTAACTCATTATCGGGTAA
>JAYSZD010000819.1:0-3092 GCA_043738185.1 Hymenobacter sp.
CCCTTTGGCGTTGGCCAGGCCCGCCAGGCCGCCCCGTTCCCAGCGGGTAAACCAGCTGTACACCGTGCCCTGGCTCACGTCCAGCAGGGCCGCCAGCGCGGGGACGGACTGCCCGTCCGCGCTCCACAATAAGCCCTGGCAACGGGCACGGAACTGGTGCTGCGGGTGATGATGACGGCCGGCTTCCAACGTAGCCCGTTCCGCAGTCTCCAAGACGATGTAACGTTTTTGCATCCTCAAAGCAACAACCTATTCACTGATTAATTCTGAATAGGCACTTAAGCAAGCGTTTATTTCGTCGAGCACGCCGCTATCCTGCCATTTGCTGAAGTACCAGTACATCGTGCTCCAAGGGGGGGGACTCGCCCGGCACATCGCGCCACAAACAGCCATTTTTCAGTACGTACAGGATGGCACTAGCCAATTCCAGCAGCGGCCATTTGCTGCGCCGCTGCACATTCGCCAGCATCAAGGGCTCCAGGCGCTGCCAATCGTGCGCTGATAAGTCTGAACTATAGGCTTTTCGCCTGGCTAGCGCTGCGGTAGCTTCCATAACCTAAATTTAACTCAAACAGCTTCTTAATGGGGAAGGCTACAGAGCAGGCCCAGGTTCGCGTCAAACTCGTCTTGGAGTATCCGGTAATCATGCGTCGTGGCGCTAGTAGTGGGTTCCAAGTAGTGGGTATAGCGGTCCTGGGCGATAATGAGGGTGTTTTTGCGGGTGGCCCTTTTTTTACCCGAATAGTCGGCCGCTTGGTCCATGGCGGCCTGGGCCCGGCGGTAGGGGCGCTTGGGGGCATTTGCTGAAAGAGCGAGAACAACGCACTAAGCACCCCGCAGCGGTGGCGTAACTTGCCGTTGAGGGATTTGACGAGGCAGGTACTCGTTTTGCCCACGACGTGGGCATTGGCGGGTAGCCGGGATATGCTCGCCACGCGTTGATAAAGTAGTGGGTATGTCGGCAGTAACGCCGGGGCAAAGCTTGCCAGAGGCGTTACTGCCGTGGCCGTGCCTCATGAATCCCGCACCCAGGCCACGATGCGGCGACTGGCCCGTTCGACGTCTAGACACAGCCACTCCTTGCGTTTCTTGCGTCCCACAAACGGTCTCATTCTATTAGGACTTACGCAAAAGCCAGTGTTGGCTGGATTAATTCATGGCGCATATAGGCATCCAAAAAGCCTTGTTTAAGTTGATAGACGGTCTTTTGGGTCTGATAGGCGGCTTGTTTGAGGCAGGTCCAGGCCCGCACGGCCAAGGCGATGTGGTTGCGCTGGCTGCGGGCCAGCCGGCACTGGCAGGCCTGCACGCCGGTGAGTTGCTTGAGTTCGCGGTGAAACTGCTCAATCGTCCAGCGGACGCTGCTTTCGTGCTCGGCAGCGGCCGTGTCGCGGGGCTCGACCTTGTTGGTCAGGAGGTAGTCCGTCTGGTGGGTGGACATCAGTACGCGGAAGAGTTTCAGTTTGCAGTCCTTGGGCATCCCTTTTACTTTCAGCACCTTGCCCCCTTCCACTTCCGCCGCCGCCCAGGTAAGCAGCGCCACCGGCTGGTAGGGCCCTTGGCCGCCCGAGTCGTCGACCAAGCGGTTATTTTTCAGCGGGCAATAAAACGTCTTGCCTTCCTTCAACAGCCACTTGAACAGGGCCGTGGTGGCGTACCAGCTGTCCATCAGCACGGTCCGGTACGTGACGCCACGCGGGGCCAGTTGCCCCAGCATGTCGGCCACGTGGTCGAGCTTAGTCTGGCCGTCGGTGTCGGGGGCGAAGAGGCGGTAGTCGATGAGCCAGAACTTGTCCGTGTCGGGGTTGACGTACACGCAGATGACCAGGCCGATGCCGGCAATCACGCCGTGGGCGTTGCCGCTGTACTGGCGGCGGACCAGTTCGATGCGCCGGCTGTGTTACTTGTCGAGCACCGTGTCGTCGAACAGCACGTAGCCCCGCGCGCTCAGCACGACCTGGGGACGCACCTGTTGCCAGAGCTGGCGTGGGGTGAAATGCCTGTTTTTGAGAAAGTAACGCACGTTGTCGTGCGTCAGGCCCTCCAGGTGGTCGGTCGGCCAGGTACGTGCCCGTGTAATTGACCTGACTACTCACCAAAAACTGCCCGTAAAGTTGTGCCGTCACTTCCATGGCTTTTCTTTTCAAGTTACGCCTTTTGCGTGAGTCCTATCCATACAACCCTAAGTCCACCCAGCGCTTGCGTTGAGCCCTTTTCGGGCGCGGATAGGGTAGTAGTCGTTACTTTTTTTACGCGCTTGGTAATCTTGTTGCGCGCCCCGCCGGTGGTGCGGGCGATGCTGCGCAACGAGTTTGCCGCGCGAGATGGCTCGCTGAGGGCATGTGCTGTAAAACGGACGTAACTTTGGATAGGAGGCGTTGCCACGCGGGGCGGGCGGGTCTTTGCTGGCGTTGAACCCACAAAGGTCCAACTATCCCGTTTTAGGCTCAACCCCTGTCAAATGCCTCGTACAGGCCCGTTTTTATCCTGAAAATACAGTTTCTAGGCTAGTATGTTATTAGTGTGTTAGCTGGGTACATTGTTATATTTCGTGTCAATCACAATCACTCTCCTTGCAATTTAATATTTTTATTAAAATATTAAATTGTCAAATGTTGACGATTTAACGCTTAGTAAATGCAGCTGGTTTATCCTTGGTTCTTGTTGGGTTTGGTGGGTGTTGCAGTGCCAGCAATTATTCATCTATTGCAATTGCGCAGACTTCAGCGCGTGTTGTTTACAAATATTTCTTTTATTAGAGATGCACAATTAGTAGCGGCAAACCATCGCAAGATTAACAACTTATTAGTTTTATTAACTAGGATTTTGGCAATCATTGGCTTAGTGCTGGCTTTTAGTCAACCATTTATTACTGCTGAAGGCGCAAGCGAAGGATTGGGGAGAACAGGGACTGAAATTTTGGTTGATGATTCGTATAGCATGCAGCGTCCTGGCCTACAAGGCACGTTGCTAAGTAGCGCTGTTTCAGAAGCCCGGGTATTGGGGAGTGGTGCGCAGCGGGGTAGTAAACTGCGTTTGTTGAACGAGGGGAGCAGCCTCATTTCGCAGGAGGTTTTTCAATCCAAATTAGA
>JAYSZD010000820.1:0-1259 GCA_043738185.1 Hymenobacter sp.
AGCGTGAGCGGCGGCCAGGAGCTGATTGAGATGGACCGCATGCGCAAGATGATTGCGCAGCGCATGGTGGACTCCAAGCGCATTTCGCCCCACGTCACCAGTTTCGTGGAAGCCGACGTGACCAACCTCGTGAACTGGCGCAACAAGCACAAGGACGCTTACAAGAAGCGCGAAGGCGAAAACCTCACCTTCACGCCCATCTTTATCCAGGCCGTGGCCCGCGCCATTCAGGACTACCCGCTGATAAACGTATCCATCGACGGGGACTACATCATCAAGAAGCGCGACATCAACATCGGGGTGGCCGTGGCCCTGCCCAGCGGCAACCTCATTGTGCCGGTCATTCACAACGCCGACCAGCTCAACCTTAACGGGCTGAGCAAAAAAATGAACGACCTGGCCAACCGGGCCCGCGCCAACAAGCTCACCCCCGCCGACCTCGAAGGCGGCACCTACACGCTGAGCAACGTGGGCTCGTTCGGCAACGTGATGGGCACCCCCATCATCATGCAACCGCAGGTGGCCATTATGGCCGTGGGCGCCATCAAGAAAAAACCCGCCGTGATTGAGACGCCGCAGGGCGATTTAATTGGCGTACGCCAGTTCATGTTCCTGAGCCACAGCTACGACCACCGCGTGGTGGACGGCTCACTGGGCGGCATGTTTGTGCGCAAAGTGGCCGACTACCTCGAACAATTCGACATGAATACGGCTATTTAATCCTGACCAAGACAATTATCAGCGCGTCATGCCGAGCTTGCCGAAGCATCTCTACCGTGCGACTAATCAATTTTAGTAGTGCGATAGCGAGGCTTCGGCAAACTCAGCATGACGTTCTTTTTATCATTTTAAAGAACTATGAAAAACGTTTTTGTGGTTGGTGCGCTGGTACTTGCCCTCGGGCTGATTGGTTATTTGTACCAGCAGCTTTCGGCGACTCAAAAGGCATTGCAAACGTCCGAGCAGCGTTTTTCGGATTGTGAAAAGGTCACCTTTCAGCTGCAAAACCAACTGGCTCCGTTGCAGAAGAAAGCAGCCAGCGAGGCCGCGAAATAAGGCCCTCACTTAGCGGCTCGGCTAAAACCCAAAAGCCACTTCCCGTCAAAGGAAGTGGCTTTTGGGCATCTAATTATTTTCTAGAGCGCGGCCAGGGCTTGTTCTAAGGCCACGATTTTCACTTCGGCGTCGGCCAGCTTCTGGCGCTCGCGCTCCAGCACGTCGGGCTTGGCATTCTGAGCGAATTTCTCGTTGCCCAGCTT
>JAYSZD010000821.1:0-7879 GCA_043738185.1 Hymenobacter sp.
ACTCCGGTAAAGAAGTCATTTATAACTCATAATGCATCACTCATAATTAAAAACTAAGCGTCCTTACGGACGATGGCGGCACTCATTTCTGCATCCATCACCACTTTGCCGTTCACAAATGCCTGGCCTCGCATTTTGGCAATGCCGCGTTTGATGGGAGCTAACAGCTGGCAGTGAAATAAGATGGTGTCGCCGGGCAATACTTTTTTGCGGAAGCGGCAATTCTCGATGCCCAGGAAATACTGCCAGTAGTTTTCGGGGTCGGGCACGGTGTTCATTACCAGGATGCCGCCCGTTTGGGCCATGGCTTCCACTTGCAGCACGCCGGGCATTACCGGGTTGCCGGGGAAGTGGCCCTGAAAGAACGGCTCGTTCATGGTCACGTTCTTCACCGAGGTCACCATCTGATTGTCGAGGTGAATGATTTTGTCAATCAGCAGGAAGGGGTAGCGGTGGGGCAGCACCTGCATAATGCGGTTGATGTCCATCACCGGCTCGCGGCTGGGGTCGTACTGCGGCACGGGGTTGCTGTGGGCCTCGAGCATCTTTTTCTTGATGCGCTTGGCGAAGGCCACGTTGGCGGCGTGGCCGGGGCGGGCGGCCAGAATCTGGCCTTTTAGCGGCCGGCCCACCAGGGCCAGGTCGCCCACGAGGTCGAGCAGCTTGTGGCGGGCCGGCTCGTTTTTGTGGCGCAGGTCCACGTTGTTCAGAATGCCTTCCTTCTTGACCGAAACGCGGGGCTTGCCCAACATTTTGGCCAGGTCGTTGAGCTCCTCGTCGGTCACCACGCGGTCTACTACCACAATGGCATTGCTGAGGTCGCCGCCGCGAATGAGGTTGTTTTTGTAGAGCATTTCCAGCTCGTGCAAAAAACAAAATGTGCGCGACGAAGCAATTTCAGCCCCAAACTGACCGATGTCGGCCAGCGTGGCGTGCTGCGAGCCCAGCACCGGCGAATTGTAGTCCACCATTACCGTGAGGCGGTAGTCGGACAGGGGCAGGGCAGCAATTTCCACGCCCCGGGCATTATCGACGTAGCGAATGCTCTCCGGAATTTCGTAATAGTTGCGCAGCGCGTTCTGCTCTTCCAGGCCCACCGATTCGAGGGCTTTGACGAATTCCGCTGAGGAGCCGTCCATGATGGGCGGTTCGGGTCCCGAAAGCTGAATCAGTACGTTATCAAGCTGCATGCCCACCAAAGCGGCCAGGGTGTGTTCCACCGTATTGATGCGGGCCCCGTTCTGCTCGATGGTCGTGCCGCGGCTCAGGTCCACCACATTGTCCACGTCGGCGTCGACAATGGGCTGGCCGGGCATGTCCACGCGCTGAAATTTGTAGCCGTGCCCTACGGGCGCGGGGCAAAAGGTCATGGTCGCCTCCACGCCCGTGTGCAGTCCGATGCCGCGCACCGTAACCGGCGCCTTGATAGTGTGTTGCTTGTCGTTCATTTTTTAGCTGTTAGCTATTGGCTGTTAGCTGTTAGCCTTTTTTTGCGCAATTGAATGCAGATACCTGAGCCGCGCTAACAGCTAACAGCTAGTAGCTAACAGCTCAAATCTGACTGCAAAGCTAGGGCTTTTCCGCCGCGTTTTTCGCCTTCTCCAAGCGCTCCAGGCGCTGTTCCAGCTCAGGTAGCCGGCGAAAAACGATTTGGGCGCGTTGGTTTTGTTTGAAATCGAAGGCCGTGGAGCCTTGTAGAATCAGCCCTTCCTGCTTCACGTTTTTGCCCACGCCCGACTGGGCTGTGACGGTTGTTTTGTTGGCCAGCGTGACGTGGCCGGCCATGCCCACCTGCCCGGCCAGTACGCAATGGTCGCCAATTTTGGCCGAGCCCGCGATGCCGGTCTGGGACGCGATGACCGTATGTTGGCCAATTTCGACGTTGTGGGCCAGCTGCACCAGGTTGTCGATTTTACTGCCCCGGCCCACGCGGGTAGAGCCCAGGGTGGCGCAGTCTATCGTGGCATTGGCCCCGATGCTCACGTAGTCTTCCAGCACCACGTTGCCGATTTGGGGAATGGCCTTGTAGGAGCCGTCGGGCTGGGGCGCGAAGCCGAAGCCGTCGGTGCCCACCACGGCGCCCGCTTTCACCACGCAAAACTGCCCGATTACGGTATCCGAGTAGATTTTGGCGCCCGCGTGGATGATGCTCCCCGCTCCAATCGTGACCCGGTCGCCGATGTAGGCGTGCGGAAAAATCAGCACGTTCTCGCCCAGCTGGCACTGCTCACCAATGTAGGAAAAGGCGCCCCGATAGTGCCCCGCCCCGATTTCTGAGGTTTCGCCGATGTACGATGGCTGCTCGACGCCGCGCTTGCCGGTGCGCGTAGCCTGCGCGTAAAACTCCAGCAGATGACTGAACGCCGAATAAGGGTCTTCAACGCGAATCAGCGTTGGCCGAACTGCCTGGCGCAGTTCTAGCGTCCGGCTCACAATGGCCGCTGAGGCGCCGGTTTCGTACAAAAACGACTCGTATTTGGAATTGGAAAGGAACGTGAGGGAGCCGGCCTGAGCTTCTTCGATTTTGGCCAGGCTCGAAATGCGCTGAGTCGCATCGCCTTCGACGGTGCCGCCGAGCACCTCGGCAATTTGTTGAACAGTAAATTCCATAGCGGGCAAAAGTAGTGGTGCGTGGTGAGTGGTCAGCGGTTAGCGGTTAATTGAGGCATGAAAAGGCATTGACCACTTACCGTTAATCACTGACTACTATCAAACAATCTCTTTGGGGTAGCAGATATAGAATTTCTCTACCTCCTGGCTCAGGGCGCGGATATTAGGCAAGTCGGAGGCGTCCATCACGTTTACGATGTCGCCTTTTTTGGTGAGAATTTCGATGGGCTCACCATTGGGGTTGTAGGCGCTGTTGCGCAGTCGGCCGGGAATCATCAGCAGTTCGGCTTCAGCGGGCGGCAGGCTGAATTTCTCCTCAATCAACTCGCGGATGCCCAGTCGGAACTCTTCGTCAAATGGCTCGGGCGCGAGCACGATTTTGAGCAGATTGCGGTGCAAGATGCTCTTTGCCAGGTAGCTCAGCACCACATCAGAGTGGCCAGCCCAGGCTTTGATGGCCGACCAGATGTCGTAGTCGTCCAACTCCACGAAGTGGCTGAGGATTTTCTCGTCCTTTTCAAATTCTGCCAGGCTCACGGCCCGGCCCAGGAAGTAGCCCAGGCAGGAGTTGGCGGGTACTTCCACGCCGCGTCGGGCCAGGTCGCGGGCCCGCTGCACCACCCGAATCACCATTTGCTCGGCGCTGGTCACGGTTTTGTGCAGGTACACTTGCCAGTACATCAGCCGGCGGCTCACCAGAAAATTCTCCACCGAGTACACCGCTTTTTCCTCCAGCACCAGCCGTTCCTCGTGCACGCGCAGCATTTTGATAAGGCGGTCGGCGCCGGGCCGGCCTTCCTCCACGCCGGTGTAGAAAGAGTCGCGGTTCAGGTAATCGAGCCGGTCCATGTCGAGCTGGCTGCTCACCAATTGATGGAAAAAGTGCCGCTCGTAGCTGCCTTTAAACATATCAATGGCCAGTGACAACTTCCCTTCAAACTCCCCGTTGAGCCGTTCCATCAGAAACAGGGAGAGCTGCTCGTGCGGCACATCCTGGAAAATGGCGGTTTCGAGGGCGTGAGAGAGCGGGCCATGACCAATGTCGTGGAGCAGAATGGCCGCTAACGCCGCTTCGCCTTCCGCCGCCGAAATCTTCACGCCTTTGTCTTTGAGCGTGCGCAGGGCCAGCGACATGAGGTGCATGGCGCCCAGCGCGTGGTGAAAGCGCGTGTGCAGCGCCCCCGGATACACAAACCCCGTGAGCCCCAGTTGCTGAATCCGGCGCAGCCGCTGGAAATACCGGTGCTCGATGAGGTCAAATAGGAATTCCGTCGGGATGGTGACGAAGCCGTACACCGGGTCGTTGAAAATTTTCTTTTTATTCAGAGACATAGCGGGGCTGACGGGAGCTAGGGCAGAAAAAGGCACTGCCGCGCAGCGAAGCTACGGCGGTGCCCTCCAATCGGGAGGCAGCGGTTTTTAGCGGAAGCAGCGGCAAGCCGTGTAGCGGCACCTGCCGTTGCCCGTACCTTGTTTGCTCTTGCACGCTCGTTTGCTACTGTATGGGTTCTGATTCCTCTTATCTGCATCTGCCAGCGCTCGATGGGCTGGCGCTGTTCCGGGCCACGCCCTATGGGCAGCCGTTTCCGTGGCATGCGCACCAGACGTTCAATATTAGCTTGGTTGAGATGGGCACGGAGCACATTGAGCTGCCAGCGGGTACCGTGTATGTTCCGGCCGGCCACATTTCCATTACCCACCCGCAGGAGGTGCACGCCAACCCCGTTGCGTCCGCGCTGGGCCTCTCGTTTCGCACGTTCTACATCAGCCCCGCGCTAATGAGCTATCTGGCCGGTGGGGTGGCGGTGCACTTTCCGATGCGCGTGATAGCCGATGCCACCCTGTACGTCCGGCTCTGGCAGTTAAGCCAGGCGGCCGGGTTAGAGGCTGCCGGCTTTGTGCAGTCCTTCACCCAGACGCTGGCGGAGTTGGTGCGTCGGTATGCGGCACCAGCCAAGGCCGAAAAGCCGGCGGCCGAAGCCGGAGTGCTGCAGGCCGTGGTGGCCGACATGACGGCGCGGCTGCATACGCCGGCCCCTCTAGCCGATTTGGCCCGGCACTACCGCATGGACAAATCCAGGCTGCTGCGCTTCTTCAAGCAGCATACCGGCCTGACTCCCCACAACTTCGTGCTTATGAAGCGTATCGACAGCGCCAGGCAGCTTCTGGAGCAGGGCAGCCCGTTGGTGGAGGCGGCGCTGAGCGTGGGTTTCTATGACCAGGCCCATTTCTCCCGTTTCTTCAAAAGTTTCGTGGGCGTCAGTCCAGGGCAGTATCGCGCCAGCCTGCCGCTGCACCCGCCCTGCTAAAAGAAGCAGCAACTGCAATATCGTACAAGACTTTCGGGGTCGGATGGAAATAGTTTTGCGCTCTCCCCTGGCGTTCACTCTTTCCCCCTTTCCTCCCTGATGCTCCCTTTCCGCCTCCTGCCCCTGTTGGGCCTGCTGCTGCTGCTGCTGGGCCCGCAAACACCCGCTGCCGCCCAGCAGCCCGCCGCGTCTCCACTCACCGGCCCGCTGGCCAAAGTGCTGCCCCGCGCCGAGGTACTGGCCGACCTGACGCTGTTTCAGCAAATCAAGGAAGCGGCCCACGCCGGCATCTACAAGTACCGCACCAAGGCCCGGATGGACAGCGCCTTTGCCGCCGCCCGCGCCCAGGTGCCCCAGCAGCCCACCGTACTCGACGAGTTTCGACTCATCGCGGCTGTTACCGATTTTGAGGGGAGCGTGCACAACGACACCAAGCTGCCCGCTGAGGCGTGGAAGGCCATCGGGCCGTACCCGGTATTCTTCCCCTATCCGCTGAAGATGATTGCGGGCAAGATGCGCTTCAACTATGCCGGCGCCGATATCCCGCTGGGGGCCGAAATCCTGACCATCAACGGGCGGTCAGCCGATTCGGTTGCAGCGGCCCTGAGCAAGTACTGGACCGTCGACGGCTACGACCGCGGTATCCGGACCGCGGCAGTTGACAATTACATCGCCAGGTATTATTTCTACGAATACGGCCCGCAACGGGCGTTCGACCTGACGTATCGGCCACCCGCCAGCCCAGCCGTGCTGAGCGCCCAAGTGCCCGCCGTAACCTACAATCAACACTTCACCAACAGAAAGCACCGCCACTCCCGACCCTTCGATTCGCTGACCAGCTACAGTGGCCAGGGGCCGCGTTACTCGTTTAGAACGATTGGCTCCACGGCTGTGCTGACCGTTCGGACTTTTGACATTGGGGGAAATGCGGAAAGCCCGCTGCATAAAAAATACGTCCGCTTTCTGGACTCGGTCTTCACTAAAACTAACGCTGACCCAACTATTGCCAGCGTGCTGGTTGACGTGCGGGGCAACGACGGGGGCTCCGACCCCAACGATATGGTGACGTTTAGCTACCTGGCCCACCAGCCTTTTCAGGAGAACAAGTCGGCTTTCTTGGCCTTTAACACCATCCCATACTGGAAATACATTGCCCTGGATGGCTTTCTGAAGCGGTTGATAAGCAAATTCATTTACCAGCGCGAGCTGCGACGCGAGTTTACGGTTGAGCGCGACGGCAAGTACTACCAGAATCAGAAGGTGAACGTGGTGTACCAGCCCGCTGCCAACCGCACTACCAAGCCCGTGTACTTGCTCGTCGATAGCTACGTGGCTTCGGCCGCCTCCATGTTCAGTGCGATGGTACGCGGCAACACCGAAGCCGTGGTTATCGGGGAGGAAACCGTCGGCGGCTACTACGGCCACACCGGCCATGCGCCCGCCAGTTTCATCCTGCCCCACAGTGGCATCCAGACCGGTTTCTCCGTCGTCGATTTGGAGCAGGACGTGCCCGTGAAGGCCAGCCAGCCCGCCGGTCGCGGCATTTTGCCCGACTATCCCGTTAGCCAGTCGTACGAGGACTTTCTGGCCAACCGCGACACCCAACTGGCTTTCGCCCTCGACCTGATTAAGCGCCATGACGGCAAAGCCGCTACTAATCCGTTAGCGCCAGTACGATAACGCATCCCATGATTGAATTGAGGAGTGGCCTTCTATGGGTAAATAAGTGGTCAGAAGACAATTTTGTAGCTGACTCTTGGTCATGACGTGTCTTGTGACTTGGTGCTACTCAGTGGGTTTTTTTGTAACATTTGGCCCCGCCGCCCGTCCATAGGGGGGGCAGAGCCACGGCGGCGCTACCCGTGGCGGCGGGCCAGTCGGGCAATGGATGGGCCGTTTGCACGTTCCCCGGCCGGGCCGGGTTACTACCCCGCACCTTTTCCTTTAGAACCAAACACACTCATCATGCAACAAACCACCATTCTTTGGGCCGACGACGAAATCGACTTGCTCAAGCCCCATTTGCTGTTTCTCAAGGAAAAGGGCTACGACGTGACGCCTGTGAACAGCGGCGCCGATGCCATTGAGGAAATTCAGGAGAAGAGCTACGACCTCGTGTTTCTGGACGAGAATATGCCCGGCCTCACGGGCCTGCAAACCCTCACCGAAATCAAGGCCATCCGGCCCACAGTGCCCGTGGTGATGATTACGAAGAGCGAGGAGGAGCATATTATGGAGTCGGCCATCGGCGCCAAGATTGCCGACTACCTTATCAAACCGGTGAATCCGAGCCAGATTTTGCTGTCGGTGAAAAAGGTGCTCGACAACAAGCGCCTCGTGAGCGAAGCCACCAACAGCGGCTACCAGCGCGACTTCCGCCAACTGGGCATGCAGCTTTCCGACCGCCTCACGCCCGCCGAGTGGGCCGAAGTGTACAAGAAGCTGGTGTACTGGGAGCTTGAAATCAACGAAACTGAGGGCAAGAGCATGGCCGAAGTCTTCAACATGCAGAAGGACGAGGCTAATACCTACTTCGGCCGCTTCATCACGGAAGATTATGAGGATTGGGTGAACGGCGACGACAAAAACGCCCCACTCATGTCGCACCAGCTGTTTAAGGAGCGTGTGTTTCCGACGCTAAAGGCCACTGGCGACACGCCCGTGTACTTCGTGCTGATTGACAACCTGCGCTACGACCAGTGGAAAGTGTTGGAGCCCATTATCACCGAAATGTTCACCGTGGACAGCGAGGAGATGTACTACGCCATCCTGCCTACCACCACGGCTTATGCGCGCAACGCCATTTTCTCGGGCATGATGCCGAGCGAGATTCAGAAGAAATACCCCAACCTGTGGGTGGATGACCAGGACGACGAAGGCAAAAACCTGCACGAGGCCGAGTTCATGGAAATCAATTTCCAGAAGAACAACCAGAAGGTGAAGCACAGCTACCACAAGGT
>JAYSZD010000822.1:0-1256 GCA_043738185.1 Hymenobacter sp.
TCTGCCCCATCACCCAGCCCGGCGCCGAAGGCCGCTGGATGTACCTGCCCCGCGGCGACTGGTTCTACTACTGGACCGATGCGCCCACCACCGGCGGCAGCGAAGTATGGGCCGCCGCCGACCTCACCCGCATTCCGCTTTTCGTGAAGGCCGGCGCCGTGCTGCCCATGCAGCCCGTGCTGCAATACGTGGGCGAGAAGGCTATCGAAGAACTCACCCTGCACGTCTACTTCAAAAACGGCACCACCGACAGCGTGCTCTACGACGACGGCGGCGAAGGCTACGGCTACGAAGAAGGCCAGAAAACCCTGCGCCGCTTCACCGTGACGGGTTCCGAAACCGACCTGGTTATCACCCAGGCCATCGAAGGCGACTTCCAGCCCAGCTACGCCACCTACCGCGTGGTGCTGCACGGCGTGGCCGGCCCCATCACCGTCATCACCGACGGCCAAATCGCCAACGTGACGGAAGCTACGTTGGAAACCGGCCTGAAGCTGCCCAGCCTCGTGGTGCCCGTCGGCTTCGGCGAGGTGCGGGTGAGCGTGGTTTCGAGTGGGGCGGGGGAAGGAACCGCGCCAGCTACGCCTGCTGCTTAAGTTTCTTAAGATGTTAAACAGAAAAGGCGTTCTGCGGAGCGCCTTTTCTGTTTGACATCAAATAAAACCCACCGTTTTCGTTGAACGGTTAGGGGCGGCCCTGTTTTACCGGCACCCCTGTCGCCACTACCTTCACTCGATGGAAATCCTGGCCCAATTGCTTGCCCTTGCCGCATTCGGAGCCGGGTGCTGGTTGCAGTTTCGCCTGAATGCGAACAAAGAGCACTTCCTGCAAATCATGCCGGTCTACAACCTCCTGCTGCGGACCGGGCAGGAAGCGGATTTGCCCTCCGCGCGGGTGCATTTCGCCACGGGTGCGCGTTTCCCAAACCCAAGCTTGCAGAACCCGTTCGAAAAGTGGGAGGACCAGGTCGCGGCCTTTAAATCGGAAGAACAAGAACAAGTGTTGGTGATAGAATCTACCAATCCGTTTTACAACGCTTACGTCGCCGCCTACTTCCAACAGCAAAAGCGGATGCAGTTGGCCCTCGTCGGTGCGGTAGCGTTGTTCATCGGCTCAATGTGGTTTGCATAAGAGTCGCTTAACTACTATCGGCGCAGCAAACGCTCCTTGTATGATTGCATTGCCTTTCAGTTGAAAGGTAGCCAGAAAAGGAAACGGGGACACCCAACGCTCCAAACGGCGGCCCCTTGGGGCTG
>JAYSZD010000823.1:0-1254 GCA_043738185.1 Hymenobacter sp.
CTCGCCCCCGGAGTTGCGAAACAGCAGGTGGTTGAGCTCCGGCACAATGGTGGCCAGCTCTACGCCCTGGCGCAGCAGCGTGCGCAGGCCGGCCTGGAAGTTGGACATTAGCAGGGAAGCCGGTACGCCTTTGCCGCTCACGTCGGCCACGCACAGCAGCAGGCGGTCGGCGTCCACCTCAATCACGTCGTAGTAGTCGCCGCCGATTTCGGTGTGCGGCACGTAGCTGCGCTCGATGCACAAATGGCTGTCGTTGGGCAGGGTGCGCGGAAACAGCATGGCCTGCACTTCCTGCGCGATTTCAATTTCCTTGCGCACGGCCGCATCGGCCACGCGCTGGGCCTGCAGGCGGCGGTTTTCCACGGCCCCAATCAGGGTATTGGCCAGTGATGCCAGGAAAGGAATGAGCTGCTGACGGTCGAAATCGGAACGCAGGCCGCCCACGAAGACGTAGGCCGCGACCTGTTTCTGACGCAGAATGGGAATGACGAGTTCGTACTTGTCCCACTTGGGGCCGAGGCGCAGGTCTTCCACGGCCTGGGGCTGGATGACACCGCCGGCAATGAGGTGGGGCGAGAGCGTAAGTTTTTCGGCTTCAGCCAGGTCGCAACCCAGCGAAACGCGCACCCGGAACACGTTGTCTTCGCGCGCAAATAGCAGGAGCTGCACCACGTTGCGCTGCCCTTGCAGCGTAAGGCGCAGCATGTGGTAAAGCTCATCCACGGTGTGGTCGCGGGCCGTCATGTCGTGGGCCACGCCCAGCACGGTATCCAGCTCAAACTGCTTGAGCAGGAGCTGCCGCCGGAGCTGCTTAACTTGCTCATTGTATGCCGCCTGCATCTCCGAAGAGTCAGCAAAAGGCGCAGCCGAAGAAACAGGAACAGTAGAAGACATGTAGGCAAGGTAAGCAACCCGTGCGAAAGATGCGCGGGCGAGCGAAAAGTTAACCAGTCACCGGCGTTTTGGGGTCGTACGCGTCGCGCAGGCCGTTGCCTAGGAGGTTAAAGCTGAGCACCAGCAACGAAATAGCGGCGCCCGGCAGCAGCGTGAGCCACAGGCCGGCCTCGGTGCCGAGCAGGTCGTAGCCTTCCTTCACCATCAGGCCCCAGCTGGGCGCGGGCGGCTGCACGCCCAGGCCCAGAAAGCTCAGGCCCGCCTCCAGCAGAATGGCCGCTGCGAAATTGCTGGTGGCCAGCACGATGAGCGGCCCGCGCATGTTGGGCAGCAAGTGCCGGGCAATGAGGCGCGCTGTGG